>NZ_QAII01000038.1:55070-63289 GCF_003060965.1 Caulobacter sp. HMWF025
TCCGGTCGGCGAGAAGATTCCCGAGGCGGTCAGCGCCGCGATCATCGCCGCCAATACCGCCGCCCATGACCGGCTGAGCCAGATCACCGTCGCCGACCTGCTGGCCGGGGCCCAGCCGCCCCTGTAGTCGCGGACCGCCGGCCGTGCGCCGCCCTGCCTCCGCCTTCCCTTGAACCAAATCGCGGGCCGTGCTGCTGTCCGGCGACGTTTCGCATTCGCATCGGACATCCCTCAATGGCCCGCCGCCTTGCCCTGGTCACCGGCGCTTCCGCCGGTATCGGAGCCGCCTTCGCCCGCATCCTCGCCAGCCACGGCTATGACGTCGCCCTGACGGCCCGGCGCGCCGACCGGCTGGAAGCCCTCGCCGCCGAGATCCGCCTGCGGTTCGGGGTCGAGGCCTATGCCATTGCCGCCGACCTCGCTGACCCGACCGGCGTGGACACGGTTCTGGCCGGAATCGAGGCCCAGGGCCGTGTCGTGGACGCCCTGGTCAACAACGCCGGCTATGGCCTGCCCGGCACCTATGCCGGCACCACCTGGGCCGAACAGAGTGTGTTCCTGCAGGTCATGCTGACCTCGGTCTGCGCCCTGACCCACAAGGTCCTGCCGGGCATGGTCGAGCGCCGCTTCGGCCGCATCGTCAATGTCGCCTCCCTCGCGGGCCTGGTTCCCGGGGCCGCGGGCCATACGCTGTATGCGGCGACCAAGGGCTTCCTGGTCAAGTTCTCGCAGAGCCTGCACCTGGAAAACCAGTCGACCGGCGTCCACGTCAGCGCCCTGTGCCCGGGCTTTACCTGGTCGGAATTCCATGACGTCAACGGCACCCGCGCCCAGCTCAACCAGTCCATGCCGGACTGGATGTGGCTCGGGGCCGACGAGGTGGCGGCGTCAGGCTATGAGGCCGTCGAGGCCAACCGGCCGGTCTGCGTGCCCGGGGCCCCGAACAAGACCATCGCCGCCCTCGCCAAGATCCTGCCGGACGACTGGGCCCTGGCCCTGATGGCCGCCCAGGGCGGGCGGTTCAGGAAGGTCTAGCGACGTCGCGGTGCCGCCTCAGTAGGCGCAGTCGGTGAACACCCGGCTGACATCGCCCTTCCACTCACCGTGATAGAGCGCCAGCAGGCGGTCGGCCCGGGTCAGGCCGCTGTCGGCGATCTCTTCCAGCTCGCCCATATAGATGGTCTCGTCGAGGAAGCCGCCGTTCATATAGGCGCGGTTCTTGAGGCCCGCCTTGGCGATGGCGACGAAGTCGCGGGCCACGTCCTGGGCTGAACGACCGGCGACCTGGGCTTTCAGGCCCAGCCTCGGCACGTCGCGGCGCAGGCCTGCGCGGTCTTCGCTCGTCCAGGCCTTGCAGAGGTCCCAGGCGGCCGCCAGGGCGGCGTCGTCATAGAACACGCCTGTCCAGAGGGCCGGCAGGGCACACAGGCTGCTCCACGGGCCGGCATCGGCGCCGCGCATCTCCAGATAGGTCTTCAGGCGGACTTCCGGGAACAGGGTCGTGGTGTGGTCGGACCAGTCCTTGATCGAGGCGCGCTCGCCCGGCAGCTCGTCGATCCTGCCGTCGATGAAATCGCGGAAGCTGCGGCCAGCCAGGTCGATATAGCGGTCGCCGCGCTTGGCGAAATACATCGGCACATCGAGGGCATAGCGGGCATAGCGCTCGAAATCGAAGCCGTCCTCGAACACGAAATCCAGCAGGCCGGTGCGGTCGGCGTCGGTGTCGGTCCAGACATTGGCCCGGCTGGACAGGAAGCCGTTGGGCTTGCCTTCCGTGAACGGAGAATTGGCAAACAGGGCCGTGACGATCGGCTGCAGGGCCAGGCTCATGCGGAACTTGGCGACCATGTCGGCTTCGCTGGAGAAGTCGAGATTGGCCTGCACCGTGCAGGTGCGCAGCATCATGTCGAGGCCCAGCCCCCCGACCTTGGGCATGTAGTTGCGCATGATGACGTAGCGCCCCTTGGGCATCACCGGCACCTGTTCGCGGCTCCACAGCGGCGAGAAGCCCAGGCCCATGAAGCCCAGACCCAGTTCGTCGGCGACGGTCTTGACCTCGTCGAGGTGCTGGCCGGTCTCCTGGCAGATGTCGTGCATGGTCAGCAGCGGCGCGCCGCTGAGCTCGAACTGGCCACCGGGCTCAAGGCTGACATTGGCGCCGTTGCGCTCCAGCCCGATCATGACCTCGCCTTCCATCACCGGCGTCCAGCCGAAGCGCTGCAGGCCGGTCAGGAGGGCGTGGATGCCCTTGTCGCCGTAATAGGGCACGGGCTCGTGCGAACCCAGATAGAAGCCGAACTTCTCGTGCTCGGCCCCGACCCGGAACTGGTCCTTCGGCTTGGAGCCCCTGGCGAAATAGGCGGTCAGATCGTCGAGCGTCAGCGGACGCTCTTGCAGGCTAGCGGTGTCGGCCATGAGCCGTCTCTCCCCAGGATCGGATACGCCACGAGTCGGGAGAGGCCCATTTCCCCCAGCCGGCTGCATACTGTCGAGAAGCGCAATTGGGCGTTTTCTTTGAGAACCTCAAGAGGTCTCTTCAGCTTTAGGCCCCGCGCCAGTCGCCGGCCGCCGCCTGCCACAGGGTCATGGCCGCGATCGCGGCCGTGTCAGCGCGCAGAATGCGGGGACCCAGTGACACCGGCGTGACAAAGGCCAGCGACCGCAGCCGCTCGCGTTCCTCGGGCGCAAAGCCGCCTTCGGGCCCGATCAGGATGGCGGCCGGGCCTTCGCTACCGGCCAGGGCCTCGATCGCCGGCAGGGCATCACCGCCCTCGTCGCAGAACACCAGTTTTCGGGCCGGATCCCAGCCGTCGAGGATGGTGGCCAGCTTTTCGGGGTCTTCCACCGACGGCACGTCCAGCCGGCCGGTCTGCTCGGCGGCCTCCATGGCGATGGCATCCAGCCGGCCCAGCTTGACGAAATCGACATTGGTCCTGCGGGTGACGGTCAGCCGCACCCGGCGCGCGCCGAGCTCGGCGGCCTTTTCGACAATGGTCTCGATCCGGCCGCGCTTGACCATGGCCACGACCAGGTCGAGGTCCGGGCCCAGGGTCATCGGCCGGGTCTGCTCGACGACCACCAACAGGCAGCCGCGCTTGGTCACCTCGGCGATCCTGGCCAGCCACTCGCCGTCGCGGCCGTTGAACAGCAGAAGCTCGGCCCCGACCGCCTGGCGCATCACCTGGGTCAGATAGCGGGACTGCTCGACACTGGGCGCGAGTCCGGCTCCGGCGGAAAGGTCATTGGGAACGAAAAGACGGATCATGCCGCTGTTCTAGCGCGTTCCGGAAAAGTGTCAGCGGTTTTGCAGGCCGGTGCCCGCCCATTCGGGGCGCGGGGCCTACCGCAACGTCCCTTTGCCGGGGTAGGCTCCCTCCCATGAGCAAGTCCGAAGACTACGAAACCGAACTGCGCAGCCTGCAGCTGGCCCTGATCGCCCTGCAGCAGAAGGCCATCAAGGACGGCTGGAAGATCCTGACCGTCTTTGAGGGGCGCGATGCGGCCGGCAAGGACGGGGTGATCGCGCGGATCACCGAGCATCTCAACCGCCGCCAGACCATCGTCGCAGCCCTGCCCAAGCCCTCGGATCGCGAGCGCAGCGAGTGGTACTTCCAGCGCTATGTCGAATGGCTGCCGGCCAGCGGCGAGGCGGTGCTGTTCAACCGCTCCTGGTACAATCGCGGCGGCGTCGAGCCGGTGATGGGCTTCTGCACGCCCGAGCAGCACGCCCAGTTCCTCAAGGACGTGCCGGCCTTCGAGACCATGCTGGTCGACAGCGGCGTCCGCTATGTGAAGTTCTGGCTGGATATCGGCCGAGACACCCAGGCCGAACGGCTGAAGGCCCGGGCCGAAGACCCCCTCAAGGCTTTCAAGATCAGCCCGCTGGACGCCGTGGCCCAGGACAAGTGGGACGACTACACCCAGGCCCGCGACGAGATGCTGACCCGCACCCATACCGAGGCCGCCCCGTGGATCTGCGTCCGCGCCGACCACAAGAAGGCCGCGCGCCTGAACGTCATGCGCTGGCTGCTGCATTCGGCGGGTGACAGGAAGCTGGTCGAGGGCGTGGCCAGGCCCGACCCCGAGGTGATCTTCCCGTTCGAGATTGCCGCCCTCAGCGACGGCCGGCTGGCGCGGTAAGAGTTCACCGTTTCACCCCGCCCAAACCCTTGTCATCCCGGAAGCCTCGCAGAGGCTGTCCGGGACCCAGGGGCCACCCGCATTGCCTTGGCCCCTGGGTCCCGGCGCTCCGCTTCGCTGCGGCCGGGATGACAAGATTTTAGGTCTTGGCCCGCTTCCGCATGGCCCGTTCGGCGGCGAGCTCCAGGTTCTGCACCACCCGGTACTGGACGATCTCGCGGACCAGGGCTTCGGGCAGGGGCCTGTCCGGCTGGAAGCGGATCGTGCCCTTGCTGGTGTCGAAATCGGCCAACTGCTCGGCGAAATGGCTGATCACCGACCCCGCATAGAGGGAGCAGTGTTTGGCCGCCGCGCCGAAATGCACCAGATTGCCGTGCAGCCTGAAGGTGGGCAGGCCATAGCTGATGGCCTCCTCCGCCTCCGGCACGACCGCGCGGATCTGGCGGCGCAGGGCCTCGAGCGCGGCGCGCTGGTCGTCCGGCAGGTCGGCCAGATAGGCGTCGGTCGAGACGGCGGCGGGTTTCACGGGCGGATCCTCCCTGCGAGCCCTACTTCACCCCGTACAGCGCCATCACGTCCCTGCGGAACGCCGCCCCGCTGTCGGGGCGGCTGTAGAACATGTGGCCGCCCGGATAGTTGGACAGGGTCACGCGTCCGGCCACCGTGGCCGGCATGGCGTCGACGATCAGGCGCGAGGCGAAGAACGGGCACGACAGGTCGTTATAGCCGTGGACGATCAGCACCTTCAGCTTGGGATCGACCGAGACGATCTTGCGCAGGTCGGTCACCGACTCGGTGTCGGGACCGCGACCGCGATCCCAGTTGCGGTTCACGACGTCCGAGAGGGCGTCATAGCGCACGTCCGGCTTCCAGCCGACGATGCGGGTGGTGAAGTCGACGATGGCGCTGGTGGTCGGGGCGATGATCGAGTCGAGGATCGGGTCCTGGGTCTCCTGCTCGGGCGCGAACGGGAACGGGTCCAGGGCCGTGACATTGCTGTCGTAGCGGCTGCCGAGGCGGCCCTTGTCGCGGAACACCTCGCGCAGGAACGACTGGGTCTCCAGCCGTCCGCCGGCCCGGCGGACATAGTCGGGATCGAGGCCGGTCATGGCCGAGACCCTGGTCGTCAGGCGCTCCAGAGCCGCCGGGTCGGAACCCTTCATCAGGTCGACCATGTATTCGCCGCGCGTATAGTCCTCGACGGCCTTGATGCTCTCGGGGCTCAGCTTGCCGTCACGCTCCAGCTTGGCGGCGGCGATCGAGGGCAGGGTCCACATCGACGGCAGGGGCGAGATCTCCTGGCCCTGGCGACCGGCGCTGGTCAGCAGCGGCGAGACCAGAACCACGCCCTTCACCGCCACGCCCAGATCGGTCTGCAGCGTGTAGGCCAGGCGCGGGCCGCGGAAGCCGCCATAGCTTTCGCCGACGATGTATTTCGGCGAGGCCAGGCGCTCGGTCTTGACCAGATAGTCGAAGACGATGCGCGACAGATAGTCGATGTCCTGTTTCACGCCGTAGAAGCGCTTCCTGGTCTCTTCCTCGGTGGTCAGGCTGCGCGAGAAGCCGGTGCCGACCGGGTCGATGAAGACGATGTCGGTGAAGTCCATCCAGCTGGCGGGGTTGTCTTCCAGCTTGACGGGGGCCGAGGGGCTGTCGCCTTCGGCCCCGAACTGCACGCGCTTGGGACCGAGGGCGAAGTTCAGATAGACGCTGGCCGCGCCGGGGCCGCCGTTGAAGGCGAAGGTGATGGGGCGGTTCGGATCACGCGGGCCGTCCAGGGTGTAGGCGGTGAAGACCACCTCGGCGATCTTCTTGCCCTTCTCGTCGCGCACCGGCATCGCGCCGACCGTGGCCGTATAGGCGATGACCTTGCCGCCGACCGTGGTGGTCTGCTTGACCGACTTGTCGGCCGGGAACGGGGTCAGCTCGCTGGCCGCCGGCTTGTCGGCGGAGGGTTTGGCCTCCTGGGCGAAAACACCGCCGGCGCCGCCGAGCGCGACCGCAAAGGCCAGGCCGGTCAGGGCTGTCTTGAATGAATGACGCATGCGCACCCCCCTCTTGAGGTGGAAATTGCTAGAGCATGATCGCCGGCTTCACAACGTCCGGCAGGCGTGATCCTGTCAGGGGCGAACGAGGATCCCGCATGACCGCCATGGCCGCCCCTTCCGCCCGCACGACGGCGGCTGTCCGCCTGGCCACCGGCCTGGCCCAGGGCCTCTCGCTCTACCTGCTGCAGCACGCACAGGAGGCCAAGGCCTGGCCGGCCACCCAGCCGCTGGTCTTTGCGCCAATGGTGCTGACGGCGGCCTTTGCGCCCTTCGTCCTGCTGGCCGGGGCCGGAGCCCTGCGCCGGGGCCCCTTCATCGTCTGGGGTCTGATCGCCGCCGCCTTCGCGGCCGGCCTCGGGTTCCACGGGGCCTGGAACGGGGTGGACGGCGACCGGATGCCGGACGTGCCGGTCTTCATGGCCATCGCCGGCGGCCTGTTCATCGCCCACCACCTGGTCCAGCCGGCCGCCGTGCACCGCCGGCGGGTCGCGCCCTACGAGGCCTATTTCGATACCACCTGGATGCATGGCGTGCAGATGGCCCTGTCGGCGGCCTTCACCGGGGTGTTCTGGATCCTGCTGTTCCTGGGCTCGGCCCTGTTCGACATGATCGGCATCGACGCCTTCCGCAAGCTGATCGCCGAAGAGGCGTTCTCGATCCCGGCCACCACGGTGATGTTCGCCGCCGCCGTGCAGCTGACCGACGTGCGGCCAAGCCTGGTGCGCGGGGTACGGACCGTGGCCCTGACCCTGCTGGCCTGGCTGCTACCGCTGATGACCCTGATCGCGGCCGGTTTCCTGGCCAGCCTGCCGTTCACGGGGCTTGAGCCCCTGTGGAAGACCAAGGCCGCCACGGCCCTGCTGCTGACCGCCGCCGCCCACCTGATCGTGCTGATCAACGCCGCCTATCAGGACGGTGAGGAGGCTCCGCACCTGATCCTGAAATGGGCCGCGCGGATCGCCGGCCTGCTGCTGATCCCGATCGGCCTGCTGGCCGCCTATGGCCTGTCGTTGCGCATCGGCCAGCACGGCCTGACGCCCGAGCGGGTGTTCGCCGCCGCCTTCGTGCTGATCGCGCTCGGCCATGCCACGGGCTATGCCGTCGCCGCCGTGCGACCGGGGGCCTGGATGAAGGGGCTGGAGCGGAGCAATGTGCTCATGGCCTTCGTCAGCGTGGCCCTGATCCTGGCCCTGTTCACCCCCCTGGCCGACCCGACCCGGCTGTCGGTCAACGATCAGGTGGCGCGGCTGGAGCGGGGGAGGGTGAAGGCCGAGGCCTTTGACTTCCAGTTCCTGCGGTTCGACAGCGGGCCCTATGGCAAGGCGGCGCTGGAGACGCTGAAGGCGAGCAAGGATGCGGCGATCGCCAGCCGGGCACGGGCGGCTTCGGCGCAGACCGACAAGCTCCCGCCCGCGCTGCGGAAGTCAGGCTTCTCCGGCGTGTCGGTCTATCCCGCAGGCGCGAAACTGCCCGACAGCTTCGTCAGCCAGGACTGGGGCCCTGACCCCGGCTCCTTCTGCATCCGGCCGGGTTCGGACTGCTCGGCCGTGATGCTCGACACGGACGGCGACGGCGTCAACGAGGTGCTGCTGGGGGCCGGTAGTTTCGAGGTGTTCAGGCTCGTGAACGGCCTCTGGCGCAAGACGGCGGAGGCCTCCACGGTCTGTAACGAAGTCAATCTCGGCGAGGCGCTGAGGGCGGGCACCGTAAAGATGTCAGAACCGGTGCCGCGGCGCGACATCCTGGTCGGAGGCCGGCGCCTGGTCCTGACGCCCGCCGGACCGGGTTGCGCGCTTTAGGGGTTGGGAACGGTCCTGTCCCGGAGATAGGCGACGCCAGCAACCCATCAAAGCTTGTCATCCCGGCCGGACCCCGGCGAAAGCCGGGGGGAGCGCCGGGACCCAGGGGCAACTGCAATGCGCCGCCCCCTGGGTCCCGGATCGCGCTGCGCGCGTCCGGGATGACAAGGGTTTTGCACTGCTGTTGCCCCTACCCCACCCCCTCGCTCACCGCATTGAGCCGGGCATAGAC
>NZ_QAII01000039.1 GCF_003060965.1 Caulobacter sp. HMWF025
GAATAGCGCAGACCCACGGTCAGCGACTGGTCCTTGTACTGGCCTTCGAACGCGCCCGGCTGCAGGATGCCCGAACCCGTGGTCTGCCAGGCGTGGTCGACGCCGGCCAGATAGCGATAGGTGACGTCGAGCTTCAGCTTGTCGGTCGCCTTGATCGAGGCACCGGCGATGGCCTGCCACGAAACGGCGAGATCGTTGTCGTCGACGGTCAGGTTCTGGATCGCAACGTTGCCCGAGGTGACGGTGCCGACGCCGCTGAACTGGCCGAGGGCCTTCACGTCCAGGCGGTTGATGCCGATACCGGCCCCGACGAAGGGGTTCAGCCAAGCGTCCGGGGCGAAGTCGTACAGGACGTTCGCCATCACGGTCCAGGAGTCGATCGAGCCGTCCGGCGATCCGCAGGCGGGGGCCGCAGCGGTGCGGGTCACGCCAGGGGTGCAGAGGCCGCGCGGCTGCTGGCGCACGGCATTGCCGCGAACCGAGGTCAGGTCGCCGGGGCGATAGCCGCCTTCAAGTTCTGCACGCCAGTTCGGGCTGAACTGATAGCCGAGACGCACGAAGCCGGCCCAGTCGCGGTCCGAAGACCACGTCCAGTGATAGTGCGCGCTGTCAGGAGCGTTCAGGTCCGACTCGGTGCCGATGGCGGTCGGGAAGTGGTAGCCAAGATCAACCGCGCCATACCAGCCGGTCTCTTGGGCGGACGCGCCCGACGCGGCGCAAACCGCAGCCAGGGCGACTCCCGCCAGGAGTTTGAATTTCATATCAAGAGCCCTCTATTGCCCTGCTCCGGCCTGAAACGGCCGAGCTTTGTTATACCAAGGCGAACGTGCCGGGAAAGTGTCAGCAAAGCCACACTCGTCAGGTTTCGCTGACCTGGATTCCTCATCCAGGACGCTAAACAAGACCGCCCCGAGAATCAACTTCCGAGCGTAACGCCTGAATTTTCCGCAATCCGCGCCTATGGCAGTGGGTTCGCACGTGAATTCGCGGTGCGCAAGGCCCCGCCCTTCAAAAGATTCGGCCCTGGCCGGGAGGGCGGCGAACCGCCTGCCCGCTCATCGCAGGGTGGCGTCCCGGAGGCGCCGACGGCGCCCGCCCAGGGCGTCGGGACGATTGAGCGCCTTGCGGTATTCATCGCGACGCTCGTGAATCGAGGCGATGACCAGCCCCATGGGAACCCCGATATCGACCAGCACGGCTTCGGAGAGCTGCAGGCTGGCCTCAATGGTTTCGGGCACCGCGTCGGTCGCGCCCAGTTCATAGAGCCTGGCCGCATGTCGGGCATCACGGGCCCGGGCGACGATGGCCAGGTCCGGCCGGGCCTCGCGCGCCGCCGCCACTACCGCCTCTGCCGCTTCGGGCGCATCCATGGTCACCACCACCGCCCGTGCCGTCGCCAGGCCGCAGCGCTCCAGCAGTTCCAGGCGCGAGGCGTCGCCATAGTAGATCCGGCTGCCGTCGCGACGCCCCTGCTCGACCAGGCGGGCATCGCGCTCGACCGCGATCCAGGACAGGTCGTGGCGGCTCAGCATGTCACACACGAGCTTGCCCACCCGGCCATAGCCGACCACCAGGACCTGGCCCGAGGGCTCGGGGCCGACCCGGTCGGGACCACCCGCAGGGGCCTCGGCGGTCGGGGTCGCGGCGGCCTTGCGGCCCAGGCGTGCGCCGAGGGCGGCCAGGGCGGGGATCAGGAACATAGTCAGGGTCGCCGAGACCAGGACTGCCTGGCCGACGGCGCGGGGCACCACCTGCGCCCCGATGGCATTGTCGAGAATGACGAAGGCGAATTCGCCGCCGGCCGCGAGGATCAGGGCCGCCTCCGCCGAGGCCCGGCGGCCCAGGCGCATGGCCAGGCCCAGGCCGAAGACCATGGCCGCCTTCACCGCCAGCAGCCCCAGGGCGACGCCCAGGATCAGCACCGGCTTGGCCACCAGCAGTGACAGGTCCAGCCGGATGCCGAGCGAGACGAAGAACAGGCTCAGCAGCAGGCCCTTGAACGGCTCGATCTTGATCTCGACCTCGTGGCGGTACTCGGTCTCGGCCAGCAGGACACCGGCCACAAAGGCCCCGAGCGCCATCGACAGGCCCGACAGGGCGCTGACCAGGCCCGCGCTGATGATCACCAGCAGGCAGGCGGCCATGAACATCTCTTCGCTCTTGGCCCGGGCCACGGATTTCAGCATCGGACGCAGGGCCAGCCGCCCGACCAGGACGATGGCCCCCAGGCCGACGGCGGCCGGGGCCAGGGCGACGAGGTCGCGCAGGGCGAAGGTGCCGTCGCCGCGCCCGAGGATGGTCAGGGTGATCAGGATCGGCGCGACCGCCAGGTCCTGGAACAGCAGGACCGAGAAGGTCGCCCGCCCGCCTTCCGAATGCAGCCGCCGTCGCTCGGCGAGCACCGGCACGGCGATGGCGGTGGACGACAGGGCCAGCGCTGCGCCGATGGCCAGGGCGGCGACCGGCGGCAGGCCCAGCGCCATGCCCCCCAGGCCCAGCGCGACCGAACAGCCGAGCACCTGGGCCGCACCGAGCCCGAAGACCAGCCGTCGCATCAGCCGCAGCCGCTCCCACGACAGCTCCAGCCCGATCATGAACAGCAGGAAGACGACGCCGAACTCGGCCAGTTGGGCGATTTCGTCCGGGCTGTCGACGGTGACGTAGTCCAGCCACGGCGCATAGGGGATCAGGCGGCCCAGGCCGAAGGGCCCGAGGATCACGCCGGCCAGCAGGAAGCCGAGAATGGGATTGATCTTCAGCCGCTTGAAGATCGGCGCAACGATCCCGGCGGTCGCCAGAAAGAGGACCAGATCCTTGTAGTCCGACGGTGAAACTTCGCCCTGCACGCGCTCTCCAAGCCTCCCCCGACCGTCAGTGTTCCGTGCCGGATGCCCGCATCCGGACGCCCGCGCCGGCCTCGCCGGCCGGCAGCAGCAGAACGTCTCCGGTCTCAATCGCCGCCATCAACAGACGTTCCGTACTAAGATGCAACGCGTGACGGCCGGTTTCGAAGTCCTTGACCGTGCTGCGCGAGACCCCCGCCCGCTCGGCCAGCTCAGCCTGGGACCAGTTGAGCAGCCCGCGGGCAGCCCGGCACTGGGCGGGAAGCAGGGTCTTGGCGTTCGGCATGCGGCCCCCGTTCATGTCACCCATATTGGTTGATTAGGCCCAGATACTCGGCCAGGCAAGCAAGGCCCGGCGCGCCGGGGCTCAGCCGCCTCGTCGTCCGGGGCTCTGAGCGAGGTTCGATGATTTGGGGCCGCAGCCTGCCCGAAGCTTGACTGTATCGACGCTCCAACTAGCGTCGCAGGCCAATGACAGATGGCGGGGACGCGCGATGTTTGGCCTGACCGAGATGCTGAACAGCGCCGCCCGCGGCGGGCCAAACTCGCCCTCTACCACCTTCAACACGACGACGCGGACGTGGAGCCAGACGCAGGCGCGTGTGGCGCGGCTGGCGGGCGGCCTCGGCGCCATGGGCGTTCAGCGCGGCGACCGGGTCGCCATCCTGGCGCTCAACAGCGACCGCTATACCGAGTTCCTCTCGGCCGTCTGGTGGGCCGGTGCCGTGGTCGTGCCGATGAACATCCGCTGGACCGCAGAGGAAAACGCCTACTCGCTGCGAGACAGCGGGACCCGCGTCCTGTTCGTGGATCGCGCCTTCGCGAGCGTCGCGGCGGCGTGCCGGGCCATGTGTCCGGACCTTGAGCAGGTGGTGTGGAGTGACGACGGCCCGGCGCCGGAGGGCCTGCGCCACTACGAGGACCTGATCACCGCCCATGACCCCGCGCCCGACGCCGGGGCCGGCGGGGAGGATCTGGCGGGCCTTTACTATACGGGCGGAACGACGGGCTTCCCCAAGGGGGTGATGCTTCCGCACAGGGCGCTTTGGTACAACAACCTGGTCTGCGCCATGCTGCTGGGCGTCGGACCAGACGATGTGGTCCTGCACGCCGCCCCGATGTTCCACATGGCCGACAGCTGCCTTGGCGGAGGGGCATCGATCATGGGCGCCACCCATGCCTATGTTCCCAGGTTCGACGCCGAGGCGGTCATGGCCGCGATAGAGACGCGCGCCGTTACCCACACGGTGATGGTACCCACCATGATCGCCATGCTGCTGCAGCATCCGGCGTTCGACACGGAGCGGCTGCGGTCGCTGCGCGCGATCGGCTACGGCGGCTCGAGCATTTCGCGGGGTGTTCTGGCCGAAGCCCTCGTCAAGCTGCCCCATGTTCGCTTCGTGCAGATCTATGGCCAGACCGAGATGGCGCCGGTCATCACCGCCCTGCCGCCCGGGGACCACGTTCTGGAGGGACCGCGCGCCGTCCGGCTTGCCTCGGCGGGACGGCCCGCCCCGGGCTGCGAGGTCCGCATCGTCGACGAGGCCGGGGTCGATGCCGCGCCCGGCGAGGTGGGCGAGATCATCGCCCGAAGCCCTGGCGTGATGCACGGCTACTGGAACCAGCCCGAGCAGACCGCCACGACGATCCGCGACGGCTGGGTGCATACCGGCGACGGCGGCTATCAGGACCCGGACGGCTACATCTTCATCGTCGATCGCCTGAAGGACATGATCGTCACCGGCGGCGAGAACGTGTTCAGCGCCGAGGTCGAAAGCGCGATCTCCACCCATCCGGCCGTCGCCCAGGTCGCCGTCATCGGCGTGCCGTGCCCGCGCTGGGGCGAGCAGGTTCACGCCATCGTCGTGCCCCGCCCGGGCCATGCGCCCACCCAGGACGAGGTCCTGGCGCACTGCGAGCCGTTGCTGGCCAACTACAAGCGGCCGCGCGGCGTCACCTTCCGCATCGAAGCCCTGCCGCTGTCGGGCGCGGGCAAGGTCCTGAAGCGCGAGCTGCGCGCCCCGTTCTGGGACGGGCAGACCCGCAATGTGAACTAGCGCCCCAAGCGGCGGGCTTTGCGTCGCCAGGACGCCGGGGTCGAGATCCCCGCCGGAGCGCGCGTCGACTTCGCCCCGGACGGCTATCACTTCATGCTGCGGGGTCTGAAACAACCTTTGGCAGCGGGGCAAAAAATACCCGTAACACTGGTCTTCGATCTGGGCCGTCAACTGACGGTCCAGCTTGCCGTAAGGACAACTGAACCTCAGGCTGCACAAGGCACTCCGGCCGGGCATGCCCACCACCAATGCGGCGGAATTCGGCTAGATGACAAATTTGTAAGGGAGCGTTTTTTCCCCGGCGAGGCAGATTGCCGCCAGCTCACACCAACGGATGCCCATTTCAATGAAACGAGTTTGGTTCGCTGCGGCCGCGTCTGCGGCTCTGTCCCTCTCTGCCTTTGGCGCGCAAGCGTCCGATCAGCACCCCTGCCTGAATGACGCCTGCACCCTCCAGTCGCTGCTGCCGGCCCTCGCCGAAGGCGCGACGGGCGAGGCGACCTCGCTGGAATCGCCCCGCTACGGCACCTGGGGCTTTGATATCGCGGGCATGGACACCTCGGTGAAGCCCGGCGACGACTTCTACAAGTTCGCCAGCGGCGCCTGGGACGCCAAGACGACGATCCCGTCGGACCGCACCCGCTACGGCAATTTCGACAAGCTGTCGGAGCTGTCGGAAGCCCGCACCAAGGCGATCATCGAAGCCGCCGCCGCCAATACCGCCGCCACCGGCGACACGGCCAAGGTCGGTGCCGCCTATCGCGCCTTCATGAACGAGGCCCAGATCGAGGCGCTGGACGCCAAGCCGATCGCGCCCTGGCTGGCCGGCATCCGCAAGGTCAAGACCAAGGACGACTTCACCGCCCTGATGGGCACCAGCCCGGTCACGCCCTATGCCAGCCTGATCGGCCTCGGCATCTCGACCGACGCCAAGAACCCCAAGGCCTATGCGGTCTATTCGTCGACCGGCGGCACCTCGCTGCCCGACCGCGACTACTATCTGGACGCCAAGTTCGCCGACAAGAAGGCCGCCTATCTGGTCTATGTCGAAAAGATGCTGACCCTGGCCGGCTGGGACAAGCCCGCCGAGAGCGCCAAGGCCGTGGTCGACTTCGAAACCCGCCTGGCCGAGGCCTCGTGGACCCGCGTCGAGCGTCGCGACCGCGACAAGACCTACAACCCGGTCGATCTGGCCGGCCTGCAGGCGCTGACCCCCGGCTATGACTGGAAGCGTTACCTGGCCGGCACCGAGCTGCCCAAGATCGACCGCGTCATTGTCACGACCAACACCTCGTTCCCGAAGTTCGCCAAGATCTATGCCGAGACCCCGCTGGACACCCTAAAGGCCTGGCAGGCCTTCAAGGTGACCGACGGGGCGGCCCCGATGCTGTCGAAGCGCTTCGTCGACGCCAGCTTCGAGTTCCGCAACAAGACCCTGTCGGGCCAGCCCGAACAGCGCCCGCGCTGGAAGCGTGGCGTCGGCATGGTCAATGGCGTGCTCGGCGAGGCGGTCGGCAAGGACTATGTGGCCAGCTACTTCCCGCCCGAGTCCAAGGCCAAGATGATCGACCTGGTCGGCAACATCCGCAGCGTCCTGAAGGTCCGTATCGACAATCTCGACTGGATGAGCGCCGAGACCAAGGTGAAGGCCCAGGACAAGCTGGCCAAGTTCACCGTCAAGATCGGCTATCCCGACACCTGGCGTGACTATTCCAAGCTGGAGATCAAGGACAACGACGCCTATGGCAACGCCCAGCGCGCCGGCATCTTTGAATGGCGCCACGACGTCGAGCGTCTGAACGGCCCGGTCGACAAGACCGAGTGGGGCATGACCCCGCAGACGGTCAACGCCTACTACAACTCGGTCAACAACGAGATCGTGTTCCCGGCCGCCATCCTGCAGGCCCCGTTCTTCCATCCGGACGCCGATCCGGCCGTCAACTACGGCGGCATCGGCGGCGTGATCGGTCACGAAATCGGCCACGGTTTCGACGACCAGGGCCGCAAGTCCGACGGCGACGGCGTGCTGCGCGACTGGTGGACCCCGGCAGACGCTGCCCAGTTCAAGGCCCAGGCCGACAAGCTGGGCGCCCAGTACTCGGCCTTCGAACCCCTGCCCGGCATCAAGGTCAACGGGGCCCTGACCATGGGCGAGAACATCGGCGACATGGGCGGCCTGGCCTTCGGCCTCGATGCCTACCACGCCTCGCTGAAGGGTCAGCCGGCTCCGATCCTCGACGGCTTCACCGGTGACCAGCGCGTCTATCTCGGCTGGGCCCAGGTGTGGCGTCAGAAGACCCGCGACGACGCCCTGAAGCAGCAGGTCGCTAGCGACCCGCACTCGCCGGCCTATTACCGCGTCAACGGCACCATCCGGAACCAGCCGGGCTGGTACAGCGCCTTCGACATCAAGCCGGGCGACAAGCTGTATGTGGCTCCGGAAGAGCGCGTGAAGATCTGGTAGGTCGACACGCCTGAACGACACGAAGGGCCGCCGGGACACCGGCGGCCCTTTTTGCATCCGCCGGTCAGAAGGGCGGGTTGGGGTAGCTCAGGCCGTCGGTATGCGCCGCCGGGCTGCCGGCGGTGACGGCGGCGAAGATCGCCGCGCCGACCGGCGAGTCCGCCAGGATGCGCGACAGGACCAGGGTCCCGACCAGCACGGCGATCGTCCACAGCCAGGCCGGATGCGGCCGCCCCCGCACCCGCCAGTCGCGCACGATCCCGATCAGGGGCACAATCACCGCCACGCCGGTCGCGATCTCGAACGCAAAGGGCTTGAGGAAGGGCATCGGCAGGATCCGGCCGAAGCCCGGCCCCATCAGCAGGGTGAAGGCCCCGATCTGCAGGCGCGGATGCCAGTCGCGGTTCTTGCGCAGGATCACCGCCGCGACGAACAGGCCGAACGCCCCCAGCATCGTCGCCGGGTTGGCCAGCACGAAATGCTGCGGCTGGAAGAAGAACGGCACGCGTCCGGCGCGCGCGGCGGCGAAGGTCACCAGCGGCCCGAGCACCAGCATGGCCAGCATCCAGACCACGGCCACGGCGCCCAGCGTCCGGTGCAGCTTCACCCCGCCGCCTGCCGCCAGCCAGGCCTGGGAGACGAGGATCGCCACCCAGCCCATGAACACCACCGCGTGCAGGTGCACGACCAGCGGTGCCCCGAAGCTCGAGCGCCCCATGACCAGTTGCAGGACGAAGCCCGCAACAAGGATCACGGCCATGGCCGTGATTGTGGTTCGGAAAAAGGCCCGCTCGCGCGCGGGCGCCAGGTCGGGTGTCGTCGTCATGCTCGCCCCCAGCGGGGCGCGGCGACGGCCGCTCGCCCCTTTTGAAATAACCGCGTTACCCCGCAGCCATTGACCATGACATCGCTACAGTCGTCCAGAGGGCGGGCGCTGACCGGCCAGAGGCTGTTCCCGTCCGCGCCGCGCCGACTGGAAAGCCCCTACTCCAGCTGCACCTTGGTCACATAGAAGGGCTTCGCGCCCTCGGCCTGGGCCTGCCAGGCGAAGCCGTCGACGGTCTGGTTGTCGGCCCCGATATCCTTCAGGGGTACCTCGACAATGGCCCAGGTCTTGACCTTGGGCTGGATGACGAAGGGCTTCTCCACCAGCTTGCCGCCGATCGAAGCCTTGACCATGATCGTCTGGCCGCCGTCGACGCCACCGTTGACATAGAAGGTCAGCTTGCTGAAGCCGGCCATCGAGATCGGCGCATGGTGCAGTACCAGGGCGCTCCAGGGGCCGCCCTCGACCTTGATCGGCTTCACCGAGCCGGCCGGAGCCGCCAGCTGCACCGTCGCCCAGCTCCAGTTCTGCCAGTCGTTCTGCAGGCCGTCATCATACAGGACCAGGGGCTTGACCTGCGCCAGGGCCGGTCCGGCCAGGACCGCCAGCGACAGCGCTGCCATCACGCCACGACGTGTCAGTTTCATCTCTCTCCTCCCAAGGATAATGCGCTTGTTGTCCGGGTAGCGATGATCAGCCGCCGGATTTTCCCAGCAGGGCGTCGCGGATCGGTGCGACCCAGACCCGCTTCTGCTCGTCCCAGACCCCGAAGCCGCCGTCCCAGTACCAGTAGGCCCGGGCAAAGCTGCGGCGGTCGGCGGCATCGGCCACGGCCTTCGTCCAGCGAGCCCGGTCTTCGAGCTTGCCGCGCAGGTTGTAGGCCCCGAACTCGCCCAGCAGGATCGGCCGGTCCTGGGCCTGCGACCAGGCGCTGACCTTGTCGAAATCGCCCTCGATAGCGGCGATCTCGGCCGGCTGGCCCTGCCAGCGCACGCCGCTGAGCTTTTCGACATTGGGCGGGGCCCAGTTGGCGCCCTGATGGGTGAACTCGAAGGGGCTGTAGTAGTGGAAGGTCGCGATCAGGTGGCGGTCCGCGTCCGGCAGCTTGAGATTGGGCAGCTCGGCCAGGCTGTTCCAGCTGACCGGTCCGACGATCAGGTTGCGGGTCGGGTTGGTCTTGCGGACGATGCCGATCAGGTCCGGCAGCCAGCCGTTCCAGATCACCGAGTCGATCTTGCCGTGCGGCTCGTTCAGCAGCTCGAACACCACCTTGTCGGACGCGCCCTGATAGCGCTCCGACAGCTCGTACCAGGTATTGGCCAGCTTGACGGCGCAGGCATCGACATCGGCCGCGCAGGCCTCGAAGTCGTGTTCGTCGATGATCACCGTGAGGCCCTGGGCCTCGGCCTCGGCCACGACCGCGTCGAGGCGCTTGAGCCAGGCCGGATCCAGCCGCCCCTCGGCGCTCAGGAACGGGAAGGTGAAGACCGCGATCCGCGCCGTCCTGAAGCCGGCCTCGCGCGCCAGACGGAAGTCTTCCTTCAGCCGGAAGGTGGTCGGCTCGCCGCGCCAGTAGGGATCATAGCCGCCGAGGATATTGATGCCCGGCCCCATGGCCGCGACCTGGTCCCTGGCCGAGATCTCGGCCCGGGCCGGTGTTACCGCTACAAATCCAGCCAGAGCCAGGATCCACAGGCCGGCAAGCCATCCACGCATCATACGGTTTCCCCCGATGGTCTTCTGGATGCGGCACACAGCGGCATCCGGGGCCGCTCACGGCGGCACCGGATTAGAGAAACCATTTTTTGTTTATGACGGCAACGCCCCGCAGACCACCGCAGCGGCTTTTTGACGACTTCGTCAATTTAAGGAGACAGGGCCCAGATACACCAAACCCGCCGCGGGGGATAATCGCGACGGGCTGGCTATTTTCTCGATCATTCGATCTAGGCGGGCGTTTCCTCCCCGAAACGCCGAAGAGATTGAGCGCTCTTATGGGCTCGTTTGTCTCTTGCAAGGGCTAGAAACGTCAAAATCGTGACTGTGTCAACGCACGAAAACCCATTTCAGCAACGGGTTGAGCGAAATTTTGACGAGATTGGCGTAGTTTGGACCCAAGGGTCAAACTTATCACCGTTCTCTCAGCACTTTTTTGACAGTAGAGTCAAAACTTACCAACCCAACCGGGCCGACAGCTGATCGAGCACCTTCGAGCGGGATTCGAACACATAGTCCGGACGCGACACGGTCACCGGCTCGACCCCGGCCTCGGCCAGGGCGGCGGCGGCGTCGAACAGGTCGGCCGTGGCCAGCAGGGCCCCGTTGGCGCGGCGCGAGCCGCCCCGGGCCACGAAGCCGGCGACGGCGGCCTGGGCGGCCTCATCCTGCTCGGCGGGCCAGACCAGGGTGGCCAGGGTACGAGCCCGGCCCTTGGCCTCGACCACCGCCAGCAGCCGCTGCAGCGAGGCCAGCTGCACCGGCGACCAGCCGGCGACCAGCGAGGCGGTCAGCTGGGCCTGGCTTTTCAGGATCACGCCGTCCGACAGGATCTTCAGGCCGTTGGCTGCCAGGGTCGCCCCGGTGGTGGTGATGTCGACGACCAGCTCGGCCACGCCGGCGGCCGGCGCCCCCTCGGTGGCACCGCTGCTCTCGACGATGCGGTAGTCGGCCACCCCGTGGCGGGCGAAGAAGGCCCGGGTCTGGGTGACATATTTGGTCGCCACCCGCAGGCGGCGGCCGGTGCGGGCCAGATGGGCGTGCCCGACCGCGTCGATATCGGCCATGGTCTCGACATCGAGCCAGCTCTTGGGGGCGGTGACCACCAGATCGGCGCGGCCGAAGCCCAGGGCCCGCAGCAGCATCACCCGGCTGTCCATATCGTCGCCGCGCTCGCGCAGCAGATCCTCGCCGGTGACGCCCAGGTGCAGTTCACCCGCATCGAGGCCGGCGGCGATGTCGCCGGCCGACAGCAGCCGCACCGACACGCCCGGCAGGCCCGACAGCTCGGCGCTGTAGCCGCGCGCCCCGCCGGTCATCTCCAGCCGGAAACCGCAGTCCGCCAGCCAGGCCTCGACCTGCTCCTTCAGACGCCCCTTGGACGGAATGGCGAAGATCATCGGAGTCATTTCGGTCGCGCTCATTCGCCGCCTCCCGCATAGGCCCGGGCCGGACGGACCATGCAGCCCACCGCGCCCGAGCGGGTCTCTGCCCCCAGACGGGCCGGCAGGCCGTCATAGCGACCGCCGGCCGCCACCGGACGGTCATCGCCGAGGGCGGCGCTGCGCACCTCGAACAGGAAGCCGTCATAATAGCCGAACACCCGGCCGAAGGCGGCGGCCAGGGTCATGCGGTCCTCGGGCACGCCGCGGGCCACCAGACCCGCCAGCCGGGCCCGCCAGGCTGCGAGCGCCGCATCCAGCCCCGCGCGCCGGGGACCGGCCAGGGCGGCGATGGCGTCGAGGGCCGCGCCCGGACGATCGCTGACGCCCAGGAAGGCCCGCACGGCGTCGGCCTGCTCCGTCGTCAGACGACCGGCCTCGGCGGCCTGGGCCCGTTCGACCAGGCGGTGGGCGATCTCGGCCGGGCGACGCCCGCCGACCGGCTCGATGCCCGCCAGCGACCACAGCTCCTGCAGCACGGCCGAGGCCTCGCCCTCGGGCAGGCCGGCCAGCAGGCTGGCGATCTTGCTCTGGCCCTCGCCCAGCGGCTGTCCGGGGGCCGGAGCCCCCTCCAGCTCGGCCTTCAGCTGACGCGGCCGGGTAAAGGCGCGCTTCAGCCGCGCGGCCAGGGGCGCAGCCAGGTCGAGGCTGTCGACGAAGGCCCCGAACAGGCCGACATCGCCCAGCATCAGGCTGAGATCCTCGCGCCCGCCGGCCGCCACCGAGGCCCAGGCCAGGGCGGCGATCTCGGCATCGGCGGCGACGGGGTCGCCCGCCTCATAGGCCTCGAGCCCGATCTGCAGGAACTCCTCGGCCCGGTCGCTGCCGCGCGGGGCGACGCGGAAAGCCTTGCCGTCATAGAGATAGCGCCCCGACGCCGCGCCGCTGTCGAGGTGGACGCGGGCGATGGCCACGGTGAAGTCGGGCCGCAGGCACGCTTCCTCGCCGCCGTCGCCGGAGACCACGAACAGCCGCGAGCGCATGGCCTCGCCGGCCAGGTCGAGCAGCAGGCCCAGCGGCTGCAGCACCGGCGCGTCGGTCAGCACCGCCCCGGCGGCGGCGAAGGGGGCGCGGATGGCCTCCAGCGCGGCGGCGGGGATCGAACGTTCAAGTCTCATTGGCCACCTGCGATGATCTTGCGGACCGCAGCCACCAGCTCGCCGCGCGGCAGGGTCTGCTGGCCCGGACGCTCGGCCTTCCAGGCGGCATTGTCGGCCACCCCGGCCGCCAGTTCGCGACCCAGATCCAGATCCTTGATCGTGACAGTGCCGGCCGCGATCTCGTCGCCGCCCAGCATGATGGCCGCCGGAGCCATGCGCCGGTCGGCATATTTCATCTGCGGCCGCATGCCCGAGGTGCCCAGATAGACCTCGGCAGCGATGCCGGCGTTGCGCAGCTCGCCGGCCACCGCGAAATACTCGCCCATATGGGCCTGGTCGAAATTAATGATGACGACGGGTCCGCGCGCCGTGCCGCCCGGCTCGCGCCCGGCCGCCCGCAGGGCCGCCGCCAGCCGCGACACCCCGAACGAGAAACCGGTGGCCGGGGTCTGCTGGCCGGTGAACCGCGCCACCAGATCGTCATAGCGCCCGCCGCCGCCGATCGAGCCGAAGCTGACCTTGCCGCCCTTCTCGTCAGTGGTGGACAGCAGCAGCTCGGCCTCGAACACCGCGCCGGTATAGTACTCGAGCCCCCTGACGATCGAAGGCTCGAACATCGCCTGGTCGTCGGCCACGCCCAGGCTGGTCAGGGCCGCGTCGATCAGGGAGAGCTCCCTCAGCCCCTCGTCGCCCTCGGCCGACCCGCCGATGACATTGGCCAGATTGGCCAGGGTCGCCGCCCGGCCACCGGCTCCGGCCTGGACAAAGTCGACCACCGCATCGACGGCCTTGCCGACCAGGCCCGCGCCCTTGGTGAAGGCCCCGCTCTCATCCAGACGCCCCTCGCCCAGCAGCAGCCGCACGCCCTCGACGCCCAGCCGGTCCAGCTTGTCGACGGCCCGCAGCACGGCCAGCTTCTGGCCGCCCGTCTCGACCCCGGCGGCGGTCAGAAGGCCATTCAGCAGCTTGCGATTGTTGATCCGCAGCACGGCCGAACCGCACGGCAGGCCCGCCGCCTCCAGCCCCGCCACGGCCATGGCGATGATCTCGGCATCGGCCTCGGGCCGGGCCGAGCCGACGGTGTCGGCGTCGCACTGGATAAACTCGCGGAAGCGGCCAGGGCCGGGCTTCTCGTTGCGCCACACCGGCCCGTAGGCATAGCGGCGGAACGGCTTGGCCAGGGTCTCCCAGTTCTGCGCCGCAAACCGCGCCAGCGGCGCGGTCAGGTCATAGCGCAGGGCCATCCACTGGTCGTCGTCGTCCTGCAGGGCAAAGACGCCCTCATTGGGACGGTCGCTGTCGGGCAGGAACTTGCCCAGGGCGTCGGCATATTCAAACGCCCCGGTATCCAGCGCCTCAAAGCCGTGCCGCTCATAGACCGCCGACACCGCCTCCAGGATGGCGCGCTCGGCGCGCAGGTCACGGGCCCGCTTGTCGGCAAAGCCGCGCGGCGCGCGGGCTTCGGGGCGGAAGGTCTGGGTGTCGGAGGTCGTGGAAGAGTCGGGCATCGTCGGTCCTTAGGCAATCAAGGCTTCGACGGATGGCGCTTGGCTCAAGCCCCATCCGCTAGGCGGGGCTCAGGCAGGGGGCTGGCTGTTTAGAGCGAGCGGACCCGGCCGATCCCGCGAGGCGAGGTCGGATGGTGGTGGCGGCCGTGATGGTGCGGCGTGCGGGTCATCGGCGGGGGCTATAGCCTAGCGGGAGGGG
>NZ_QAII01000040.1 GCF_003060965.1 Caulobacter sp. HMWF025
CCGTTAGGATGACGAGCCTGCAACCGAGCCCACGCCCATGACCGACGCCCCGCCCACCCTGAAAAACCTCACCGTCGAGGAGGCCCGCGCCCGGATGCTGGCGGGGGCCGCACCGCTGGGCGTCGAGACCGTCGGGCTCACCGCAAGCCTCAACCGCATCCTCGCCGCCCCTGTCGACGCCACGCGCCACCAGCCGCCGTTCGACGCCTCGGCCATGGACGGCTGGGCGGTGCGGCGGCAGGACGTGGTGCCGGGCGCGGTATTCGCCATAGTCGGTGAGAGCGCCGCCGGCCGGGCCCATGCCGGAACCGTGCAGACCGGGCAGGCCGTGCGGATCTTCACCGGGGCCCCCGTGCCGGCCGGGGCCGACATGGTGGTGATCCAGGAAAACGCCGAGCGCGACGGCGACGCCCTGCGCTTCACCCTCCCCGAGCGCCTCAACAGCAACATCCGGCCGGCGGGCGGCGACTTCCGGGCCGGCGAGCGGCTGCTGGAGGCCGGGCTGAAACTGGATCCGTGGCGGCTGTCCCTGGCCGCCGCCGCCGGACGCGGCACGCTGGAGGTTCACCGCCGGCCGCGCGTCGCCATCCTGGCCACCGGCGACGAGCTGGTCGCGCCGGGTGAAAGCCCGGCCGACGACCAGATCTTCGAATCGGGTTCGTTCGGGCTGGCCGCCCTGGTCGAGGCCTGGGGCGGCGAGGCCGTCCGGCTGAAGGCGCAGGGCGATTCCATCGAGGCCATCGCCGCCGCCGTGGCGGGCACCCCCGCCGACCTGGTGGTGACCATCGGCGGGGCGTCGGTCGGCGACTATGATCTGGTCAAGCCGGCGCTTTCGACCCTGGGCCTGAGCCTGAAGGTCGAGACCATCGCCATCCGCCCCGGCAAGCCGACCTGGTTTGGGGATCTCGCCCCAATAAACGGAGGAACCGGCCGCCGCGTGCTGGGCCTGCCGGGCAATCCGGCCTCGGCCCTGGTCTGCGCCGAGCTGTTCCTGCGGCCGCTGCTGGCGGCCCTGAGC
>NZ_QAII01000041.1:0-18256 GCF_003060965.1 Caulobacter sp. HMWF025
CGCTTGACTCCCGCGCCCCCCTCCAGCATTGAGCCCCAACCCTCGCGGGAGACATCGGGATTCGCGTCCCGAGGCCGAAGGCGCAACCGCCCCGGAAACGCTCAGGCAAAAGGACCGCGCGGGTTTAGGAACGCTGGAAAGAGGCGATCTGCCTTCCTTTTTGACAGGGGAGACGGATGGCCCGCCGAAGGAGCAAGGCTGTCCCCTTTTCACTTTGAAGGGCGGCCGGAATCTCTCAGGTCAAAGGGACAGCGGGGGCGCGACCGTCTGGCGCAAGCCGGGCTAGCCGCGTCGTCCCCGATTGGAGCCCTGCGTGTCCGACCAAGATCTCAAGAAGACGCCCCTGTTCGATGCGCACGTCGCGCTCGGTGCCCGCATGGTGCCGTTCGCCGGCTATGCCATGCCGGTGCAGTACCGGGACGGGGTGCTGAAGGAGCACCTCTGGACCCGCGAACATGCCGGCCTGTTTGACGTCTCGCACATGGGCCAGGCGCGGATTCGCGGCGCGGATCCGGCCAAGAGCTTCGAGAAGGTGGTCTCGGCCGACTATCAGGGTCTCAAGCCCGGCAAGCAGCGCTATGGCGTGCTGCTGAACGACCAGGGCGGGATCATCGACGACCTGATGACCGCGCGGCCCGATGACGACGGCCTGTTCGTGGTGGTCAACGGCGCCTGCAAGGACAATGACTACGCCATCATCGCCGCCGCCCTCGAGGGCGAGGCCACGGTCGAGCGGCTCGAGGATCGCGCCCTGCTGGCCCTGCAGGGGCCCGAGGCCGCCGCCGTGCTGGCCGCCCATGTGCCGGCCGCCGCCGACATGCTGTTCATGGACACCGCCGCCCTGACCGCCTTCGGCGTCGACGCCATCATCTCGCGCTCGGGCTATACCGGCGAGGACGGCTACGAGATCTCGCTGCCCGCTGCCGACGCGACGCGCATCTGGAACACCCTGCTACAGGACGAGCGGGTCAAACCCATCGGCCTGGGGGCGCGCGACAGTCTGCGGCTCGAGGCCGGCCTGCCGCTTTATGGCCATGACCTGGACGAGACCGTCTCGCCCATCGAGGCCGGCCTGAACTTCGCCATCGGCAAGCGCCGCCGCGAGGCCGCCGACTTCCCCGGGGCCGCCCGGATCGGTGCTGAACTGGCGGGCGACCTGTCGCGCGTCCGCGTCAATCTGAAGGTGCTGGAAGGGGCTCCGGCCCGCGAGGGCGCGCAGATCGCCGACGCGTCCGGTGCCGTGATCGGCGTCGTCACCAGCGGCGGCTTTGGCCCCAGCTTCGGCGGCGCCATCGCCATCGGCTTCGTTCCTCCCGCCCACGCTACGCTGGGCGAGACCCTCAGCGTCATCGTGCGCGGCAAGTCCCAGGCGGCGCAGGTCGTCGCCTCACCGTTCGTTCCCAATCGTTACGTTCGCAAACTCTAAGCGCGACAGCCAAAAGTGGATGCCGGTTTTGGCGTCTGTCGCGCGACAACAACAAGGAAGGACCCCAGACATGCGTTTCACCAAGGATCATGAGTGGGTCGCCGTCGAGGGCGACATCGCCACCGTCGGCATCACAGCCTATGCCGCCGAGCAGCTGGGCGATGTCGTGTTTGTCGAGGTCCCCGAGATCGGCAAGACCGTGAAGCAGGGCGAAGGCCTGGCCGTGGTCGAGAGCGTCAAGGCCGCGTCCGACGTCTATGCCCCGGTGTCGGGCGAGGTGGTCGAGGCCAATGCCGCCCTCGGTGACAGCCCCGAGACGGTCAATGCCGTGCCGGAAACCGGCGGCTGGTTTGCCAAGGTCAAGCTCTCGAACCCGTCGGAAGTCGAGGCCCTGATGGACCGCGACGCCTACGAAGCCTTCCTCGGCACGCTGTAACTCTCTGTCATCCCGGCCCAGCGCGAAGCGCGCCGAGCCGGGACCGCCCCAAGCCCAGCGCTTTCCGCGGTCCCGGCTCTTCGCTTCGCTCCGGCCGGGATGACAACAAAACAGGCTCCTCCCCATGCGCTACCTCCCCCTCACTCCCGAAGATCGCGCCGAGATGCTGGGCGTCATCGGCGTGGACTCGATCGACGCCCTGTTCGTCGACGTGCCCGGCGTCGCCCGGCGCACTGATCCGGTCGACCTGCCCTTCCATGCCGGCGAGCTGGAAGTCGAGCGCGAGATGGCCGCCCTGGCCAAACGCAACCGGTCGGCGGGGGAAGGCCCGTTCTTCTGCGGGGCCGGGGCCTATCGTCACCATGTGCCGGCCACGGTCGACCACATCATCCAGCGGTCGGAGTTCCTGACCAGCTACACGCCCTACCAGCCGGAAATCGCCCAGGGCACCTTGCAGGTGCTGTTCGAGTTCCAGACCCAGGTCGCCGCCCTGACCGGCATGGAGGTGGCCAATGCCTCGCTCTATGACGGCTCGACCGCAGCCGCCGAGGCCGTGATGATGGCCACCCGTGTGACCCGCCGCAACAAGGCGGTGATGTCGGGCGGAGTGCATCCGCACTATGTGGAAACCGTCGAGACCCTGGCCCATGCGGCCGGCGTCGCCACGGCGCATCTGCCGGCGGCGATCGATGCCGAGGACGCGGTGATCGCCGCGATCGACGCCGACACCGCCTGCGTGGTCGTCCAGACGCCCAATGTGTTCGGCACGGTCACCGACGTCAGCAAGATCGCCGCCGCCGCCCAGGCCGCCGGGGCCCTGCTGATCGTGGTCACCACCGAGGTGGTCTCCCTCGGTCTGCTGAAGTCGCCCGGCGAAATGGGGGCCGATATCGTGGTGGCCGAGGGCCAGTCGATCGGCAACGGCCTGAACTTCGGCGGCCCCTATGTCGGCCTGTTCGCCTGCAAGGAAAAATACATTCGCCAGGCCCCTGGCCGCCTCTGTGGCGAGACCGTGGACGCCGACGGTCGCCGCGGCTTCGTGCTGACCCTGTCGACCCGCGAGCAGCACATCCGCCGCGACAAGGCCACCAGCAACATCTGCACCAACAGCGGCCTGTGCGCCCTGGCCTTCAGCATCCATATGAGCCTGCTGGGCGAGGTTGGGCTTCGTCAGCTGGCCGCGATCAACCACGAGAAGGCTCGTGCCCTGGGTGATGCCCTGGCCGCCGTGCCGGGCGTCGAGATCCTGACCCCGCGCTTCTTCAACGAATTCGCCATCCGTGTGCCCGGCAAGGCCGCCGAACTCGTCGAGACCCTGGCGGGTCAAGGCATCATCGCCGGCGTGCCCTTCTCGCGCCTGGACGCCACGGCCGGGCTCGACGACGTGCTGCTGGTCGCGGCTACCGAGACGACGCTGGATATCGACATCACCTTCTTTGCCAAGGTTCTGGCCAAGGTCATCGCCCAATGAGCATGAACACCGTCGGACGGCCGACCCGTCCCGAATCCGCCGCCAATGACACGGCCCACGCCACCCTGACCGGGGCCCGCGGCCTGCTGCAGGACGAAGCCCTGATCTTCGAACTCGGCGGCTGGGACAAGACCGGCGTCGATCTGCCCGAGGCGTCCGCCCCGTCGGACGCCCTGGACGGCCTGCTGCGCACCGCGCCGATCGGCCTGCCCGGCCTGTCCGAGCCTGAGACCGTGCGCCACTATGTGCGCCTGAGCCAAAAGAACCACGCCATCGACCTGGCGCTCTATCCGCTGGGCTCGTGCACGATGAAGCACAACCCGCGCCTGAACGAGAAGATGGCGCGCCTGCCGGGCTTCTCCGACATCCACCCGCTGCAGCCACAGTCCACCGTCCAGGGTGCCCTGCAGCTGATGGACCGGCTGGCCCACTGGCTGAAGACCCTGACCGGCATGCCGGCCGTGGCCCTGACGCCCAAGGCCGGGGCCCATGGCGAGATGTGCGGCATGCTGGCCATCCGCTCGGCCCATGAAGCGGCCGGCCAGGGCCATCGCAAGACCGTGCTGGCTCCGACCAGTGCCCACGGCACCAACCCGGCCACGGCGGCCTTCGTCGGCTATACCGTGGTCGAGATCGCCCAGACGGCCGATGGTCGTGTGGACATGGCCGACCTGGAGTCCAAGCTCGGCGACCACGTGGCCGCCATCATGGTCACCAATCCCAACACCTGCGGCCTGTTCGAGCGCGACATCGTCGAGATCGCGCGCCTGACCCACGCTGCCGGGGCCTATTTCTACTGCGACGGCGCCAACTTCAACGCCATTGTCGGCCGGGTCCGCCCGGGCGACCTCGGCGTCGATGCCATGCACATCAACCTGCACAAGACCTTCTCGACGCCCCACGGCGGCGGCGGTCCTGGCGCTGGCCCGGTGGTCCTGAGCGAGGCCCTCGCACCGTTCGCCCCGACCCCCTGGCTCGTCCATGGCGAAGACGGCTTTGCCCTCGTCGAGCATGCCGGCGAGGCGGGCGCAGAGACGGCGTTTGGCCGGATGAGCGCGTTCCATGGCCAGATGGGTATGTACACCCGTGCCTATGCCTACATGCTCAGCCACGGGGCCGACGGTCTGCGGCAGGTGGCCGAGGATGCTGTGCTGAACGCCAACTATCTGAAGGCGCGTCTGTCGGGTGCCATGAGCCCGGCCTTCCCGGAGGGACCGTGCATGCACGAGGCCCTGTTCGACGACAGCTGGCTTGAAGGGACCGGGGTGACCACGCTCGACTTCGCCAAGGCGATGATCGACGAGGGCTTCCACCCGATGACCATGTATTTCCCGCTGGTCGTCCACGGGGCCATGCTCATTGAGCCGACCGAAACCGAGAGCAAGCAGGAACTGGACCGCTTTGTCGCGGCCCTGCTGGCCCTGGCCGAGGCCGCCAAGGCCGGCGACGTCGAGCGCTTCAAGGGGGCACCGTTCCATGCGCCCCTGCGTCGTCTTGACGAGACCCAGGCCGCCCGCAAGCCCCGGTTGAAGTGGAAACCTGTGGCTGCGGCGCCACTGGCTGCCGAATAGCACGGGCGACTTTCAAGACGCGTCGAAAGGGCGCCTTTACGGCGCCCTTATCGGTCCACATATCAGCCCTGCGCGTCGGGCTGGCTGGGATCTT
Source organism: Caulobacter sp. HMWF025 (assembly GCF_003060965.1). Taxonomy (GTDB): domain Bacteria; phylum Pseudomonadota; class Alphaproteobacteria; order Caulobacterales; family Caulobacteraceae; genus Caulobacter. Next base: position 4,999 of record NZ_QAII01000041.1, read on the forward strand.
CCAGGGAGCCAACGGAGCGCGGTTTCCGTTAGCCCCCATGACAGTGTCCGTCACCTTCGCCATGCCTCGCGCGCGCTTCTCTCCCGCTGATGATCTCGCCCGCGAGATTGTGGCGCGTGTTCTGCGCGTCAGCCTGGTGGTTGTGGGCCTGGTGCTGATCGCGGGCGGAGCCCTGATCGCTCCGCTCCCCGGCCCACTGGGGCTGCCACTGACGGTGGTCGGGCTGATGCTTGTGCTGCGGAACTCGTTCAAGGCCCGCAAGCAGTTCGTGCGCTTTCAGCATGCCCACCCCAAGCTGATCTTTCCGCTCCGCCGTCTCCTCAGACGCGAGCCCGAGGTTGTTCTGGTGGCCTGGCAACAGGCCCTGCGGGTCGAGCGCCTGATCATACCGCGCCGCTGGCGGGTCGCCGTCCGCTGGCGCAAGTCGCTCAAGCGCCCTCGGTGATCCCCGCCGCAGCCACGCTGGATATCCGCCAGAAGGTTCGTCGCCGTGCGCGGCTGGCCCTGCTCCTGCGCGAGTCCGCCGCTCGCGCCTTTCGCTGGATCGCGATCGGGTTTGGGTCGCTGGTCATCATCGCCGGCGCAATCCTGACGCCCCTGCCCGGCCATATCGGCCTGCCCATGCTCGTGCTGGGCCTGATGATCGGGCTGCGATACTCGTTCCAGGCCCGCAAGCAGTTCATCCGCTGGCAGAAGCGCCATCCCAAGCTGGTCTTCCCGATCCGCCGCCTGATGCGGCGTGAGCCGGAGGTCCTGCTGGTGGTTTGGCAGCAGATGTTGCGGACCGAGAAGATGATCCTGCGCCGGCCGCATTGGCGGGTGCTTAAGCGCAGCCGCAAGCGTGCGCGCGGCTACATCGCGCGCAGGATGGCACCAAAGCGCGCTTGATCTCTGTGGGGCTGGATTTCGAACCAGCCAAGAAAAAGGGCGCAAACCGCTGAGGTTCGCGCCCTGATTTTTTTAGCCGGATTGCCGAAAGCTATTGCAGCTTGGCACCCATCTGGCCGATGGCCGCATCGACCAGCGGATCGCTCTTCAGGCCGGCCAGACGCGCGGAAAGCACGGCTTCGGCGGCCTGGGCGGCGAGGTCGACAGCAGCGGCCTTGACGTCCGCAGCGGCCTGGGCTTCGGCTTGGGCGATCTTGCGTTCGGCCATTTCGGCGCGACGCTTGATCTGCTCTTCCAGCTTCTCCTTGGCTTCAACCGCCATGCGGGCGGCATCAACCTTGGCAGCTTCGATCATGCCGGCAGCCTGACGTTCGGCGTCCTCGCGCTGGGCCTTCACACCCACGAGCAGGGCCTGGGCCTCTTCCCGCAGTTGCTGGGCCTCGTCGAGTTCAGCCTTGATCTTGGCGGCATAGCCGTCGAGCGCTCCGAACAGGGCACCAGGCAGGACCTTGAGCACGACCAGCAGGCCGAAGAACAGGACCAGCGCGACCAGCACCCAGAATTCGGGATTGGAGAGGTTGAACAGGGACTCGTGTTCCATCGTCGTCTCTCCTTAGGCCAGAGCCGCTTTGAGCTCGGCGGCCGAAGCCGCCTTGCCCGTCAGCTTTTCGACGATGGCACCAGCCGTCTCCGAAGCCACGGCGGCGACATGGCTCATGGCCTGGTCGCGCGCGGCCTGGATGTCGGCTTCAGCAGCCGCCAGCTTTTCAGCCAGAACCGCTTCTTCCTTCGCCTGACGCTCGGCCGACTCAGCCGAGGCCTTGGCCTTGGCATCCGCCGCCGTCTTCTGGGCCTTGGCACGAGCCTCGGCGACCTCGGTGGCGGCCGCGCGGGCCTGCACCTCGGCTTCGTCCTTCAGACGACGGGCGTCGGCGATGTCGCCGGCGATCTTGGCGCCGCGTTCCTCAATGGCACCGCTGACCTTGGGCAAAAGCACCTTGGACAGCACCGCATAGAGAACGGCGAAGATGAGCAGCAGCCAGACGATCTGCCCGCCCCAGTGCTGGAATTGCAGTTGCGGAAGACCGCCGCCGCCTTCGTGCGCTGGGGCTTCAGTCGTCTCGACCGTGCCGTGAGTTTCCGTCGCCATGGGCGAAGACGCCTCTTAGCTAGGGATTAGGAGAAGAGGATCAGGAAGGCGATGACCAGGGCGAAGATGCCCAGGGCTTCGGTCAGCGCCATGCCCAGGAACAGCATCGGACGCTCTTGAGCGGCGGCGGTCGGGTTGCGCAGCGCGCCCTGGAAATAGTTACCGAACATCACGCCCAGGCCGATGCCCGCGCCGATCATGCCCAGCATCGCCAGACCAGCGCCGATGTACTTCGCGGCTTCAGCTTCCATTGTGAGACTCCTTGGAAAGATCGAAAGGTTGGAAAGAAAAAAGGGTGATCAGTGGCTGTCGAGGTGCACGACGTCGTTCAGATAGACGCAGGCGAGCACCGCGAACACGAAGGCCTGAAGGAAGGCCACCATGAACTCTAGAGCCGTCAGGGCGACGACGGAGGTCAGGGCCAGCGCCGCGCCGGCCCAGCCAAGCACGCCAAGCCCGCCCAGGGCGATGACGAAGCCGGCGAAAATCTTCAGAACCACGTGACCGCCGACCATGTTGCCGAACAGACGCAGGGCGAGCGTCAGGGGGCGCACCAGGAACGAGACGATCTCGATCAGCACCACCAGCGGCAGGATCCAGCCGGGCACGCCGGAGGGGGCGAACAGCTTGAAGAACTTGATGCCGTTCTTGGCGAAGCCGACGGCGACAACGGTCAGGATGACCAGCATGCCGAGGGTCAGGGTCACGGCCAGTTGCGAGGTGGCCGTGAATACCAGGAACATGCCCTGAAGGTTCATGAACAGCACCAGGGCGAACAGGGTAAAGACGAAGGGCAGGAACTTCTTGCCTTCGTGGCCGATGATCGACTCGGCCAGACCATCGACGAGGCCGTACAGCATCTCGCCCACCGTCTGGAGACGGCCCGGGACAACGGCCTGCTTGGCCGAGGCCAGGGTGTAGAACACGATGACGAGCGTTGCAGCCAGCAGCATGGCGGCCACGGAATTGGTGATCGACAGATCGATCGGCAGGCCCAACACGGTCACGGTCGGCAGTTCCACGATCTTGGTGACCTGGAACTGGTGCATCGGATCGGCCATTGGCCCTAGTCTCTCTTCTGCTTGGGGGCGGTTGACCCGCCTCCCGTGTCTTCGCCGGCCTGCCCCTCGGGAGCCTTTGCCGACGCCTGCGCGCTCAGTTGGGTCGCCTTGCGGACGACACCGAAGATCGACGCCCCCATGCCGATCAGCAGACCGCCGACCATGCCCCAAGGCGCCGTGTTGACATAACGGTCAAGCAGCCAGCCGAAGCCGAGCCCAACCAGTACGCCACCGACCAAATCCGCCAGGAGACGATAGCCGTCCTGGGACGATTTCTCGTTCTCGGCGCGAACCGGCTTCTCTGCCGCCTTCCGGGCCTCGAAAGCGTCGAGCCGAGCGTCGAGGCTGTCAAAAGCCTTGTCGTTCGGTTCGTCGGCCTTGGGCATGGAAGCGGTCAGGTCCGGAAACGCCTGCGGACACGCCAAAAAGTGGCGTATTTCCGGCCGGCTTGATCGCGGCGGAACCTATAGGGCTCGCTGCGGTGCGTCAAGGTTGCCTGAACAGTACGCAAAGCCCTGTATAATAAGACCTTTTACGCAACGGCACCGCGCGGTGGACAAATCCTTGCGGCAATGCTGCCCGGAACGGGCCGAGTGCATCGGATACGCCCCCCGACCCGTCCGAAGGGGGCAAACTCTCCCGTTCATCCCTCGACAGGAACTCGTCACAGCAAGGGCCCGCGACAAAAAAATCGCGGTTGTATCGCAACTGGCCGGGAGCACGGGATGACGCATTGCTTTTTTCGCGATTTTGGGGTTTGAGAGCCGCGACTTTCCCTTAGCCAGAAGATTCATGTCGCATCTGAAGAACACCGGTTTCTCCGATCGTATCTCCGCCGCCGCCGAGGCCAAGAAGGCCATGCTGGCGAAACTGAAGCCCAAGCCCACGGTCACGGATCCTGACTTCGACAAGCGCGAAGAGCTCCGCGCTGCCGAACTGGAAGTCGTTCGTGCCGCCCGAGCAGCCGCCCGCGAGGCCGCCCGCCTCGAGCAGCTGGCCAAGCAGGAAGAGATTCTTGCCGCCAAGCGCGCCGAGCGTAAGGAACGCAAGGCCGATGCCGCCGCCGAACAGCGGATGCGCAAGGAAGAGAAGGCTGCCCAGCGCGAACAGCTTCGCTCCCTGGGTCGCACCAGCAAGAGCGCCCGCGCTCACGAGTGGGGCAACCTGATCGGTTGATCCTGAGGGAAAGGGTGCAGGCGCTCTTTCCCCCCTTCGCCCCCGGGCGACATTTTCCGAGTCTCGACCCGACCGCATGGTCCCGGCTCCCGTTGAGTCGGCGACTGCGGCCGGAGTGACTTGTGGACGCGCTTCAACCTGAGCTTCTGGCGACCCTGTTCGCCGTCGCGGCCCTGGCCGGGGCTTTTGACGCCATCGCCGGCGGCGGTGGCCTGCTGACCCTGCCGGCCCTGCTGCTGGCCGGCCTCGATCCCGTCGCCGCCCTGGCGACCAACAAGCTTCAGGGCTCGTTCGGCTCGGTCTCGGCGACCACGGCCTTTGCGCGGCGCGGCCTGATTGACTGGAAGGCCGGCCTTCCGGTCGCGCTGGCCGCGGGTCTGGCCGGGCTGGCCGGCGCGCTCTGCGCCAGCCTGCTGTCGCCCGCCTTCCTCAAGGCCCTGGTGCCGGTCCTGCTGATCTGCATCGCCCTCTATTTCGCCCTGTCCAGGGCCCTGAAGGCCGAAGACGCGCCGCCCCGCCTGGCCCTGCCCGTCTTTGCCGGCCTGATCGCCCCCCTGGTCGGCTTCTATGACGGGATCTTCGGTCCCGGGGCCGGGGCCTTCTACATGGTCGCCATCGTGACCCTGCTGGGTTATGGCGCGCTGAAGGCCACAGCCCATACCAAGCTGGCCAATGCCGCCAGCAATCTGGGCAGCCTGTCCCTGTTCGCCCTCAAGGGTGCGGTCGTCTGGCCGATCGGTCTGGCCATGGCAGCCGGAGCCTTCATCGGGGCCCAGGTCGGTTCGCGTCTGGCCATGCGCTTTGGGCCACGCCTGATCCGGCCACTGCTGGTGACCATGGCCTGCGCCATGGCCATCAAGCTGCTGTCCGATCCCGCCAATCCCCTGCGCCAGATCCTGACGGGCCTGCTGGGCGGCTGACGGAAGCCTGTCGAAGCTACTGCGTGGCGACCAGCTTCTCGGCGGTCGACAGGTCCACGCTGACCAGCTGGCTGACGCCCCGCTCGCCCATGGTCACGCCGAAAAGGCGATCCATCCGGCTCATGGTCACCGGATTGTGGGTGATGGCGATGAACCGGGTCTGGGTGCGGCGGCGCATCTCGTCGAGCATGTTGCAGTAGCGGTCGACATTGGCGTCATCGAGCGGCGCATCGACTTCGTCGAGCACGCAGATCGGGGCCGGATTGGCCAGGAACACGCCGAAGATCAGGGCGCTGGCCGTCAGGGCCTGCTCACCGCCGCTCATCAGGCTCATCGAAGCCATCCGCTTGCCCGGTGGGCAGGCATAGATCTCGAGGCCGGCTTCCAGCGGATCATCGCTCTCGATCAGTCTCAGCTCGGCCTGCCCGCCACCGAACAGGGCCTGGAACAGGGTCTGGAAGTGGCCGTTGATCACCTCGAAGGCGGCCAGCAGGCGCTCGCGGCCCTCGGCGTTCAGTTCCTCGATTCCCGCCCGCAGCTTGCCGACCGCGCCCGACAGGTCGGCTCGCTCGGTGCGCATGATCTCGAGGCGCCCGGCATATTCCTGGGCCTCTTCCTCAGCCCGCAGATTGACCGGTCCAATAGCGTCGCGTTCCCGCTCCAGGGCAAACAGGTGCGCCTCGACCCCGGCGGCGTCCTTCGGCACGGCGACGGCCTCGCCGGCCACATGACGCCCCAGCTCCTCGGGCTCCATGCGGACCGATTCGCGGATGTTGCCGGCGATCTCGGCCAGTCGCGCCCGGGCCCCGTCCAGATGGGCGACGAGGGCGGCACGACGCTCGCGGGCCTCGCCGGCGGCCTGATCGGCGGCGCGGGCGGCGCGGTCGGCCTGCAGCCGGGCGGTTTCAGCCTCTTCCAGGGCGTCGCTGGCCTTGACGCGCCGCGCCTCGGCGGCCCCGAACTCGTCCAGCAGGACCAGGAGCCGGGCCTGCAGGGCCTCGGGAGCCTCACGGGCCGCGTCAAGCGCCGCAGCGGCCTTGACCCTATCGGAGTCAAGCGACTCGCTACGCCGGGCAGCGGCCTCGGCCCGACGGGTCCAGTCCGCCAGGTCGCGCTCCAGACTCTCCAGCCGGCGTTGCCGGCCGGCCCGCTCGCGGGTTTCGACGTCCAGAGCCGTGCGGGCCGCGCCGGCCGCCTCGCGGGCCGCAGCAGCGGCTTGCCGGGCTTCAGCCAGTTGCGGGGCCAGATCGGCAGACCCGGAGATCCCCTCGTGTTCGGTCCGGACGACGGCCAGGGCCGCTTCGACCTCGGTATGTTCGGCCTCGAACCGGGCGATGGTCTCGTCCAGCGACTGGGCCCGGGCCGCCCGCAGGGCCGCCGCGCGTTCGAACTGGGCAACCGCGTCGCGAGCCCCGGCCAGCAGCCGCTCAGCGTCCGGCGGTCCGCGACGCCGGTCGCGCAGCGTGTCTTCGGCGGCGCGAAGCCGGTCCGACGCCGACTTCAGGGCAGCGGCGGTTGCTTCGGCCCGGGGCGCAGTGATGTCGATCTCGGCCTCGACCTCGGCCAGCCGGGTCCGCTGCTCCAGCCGCACGGCCGCAGGTTTCGGCGCATCGGCGCGGGCCACGAAGCCGTCCCAGCGCCACAGGTCACCCTCACGGGAGACCAGTCGCATACCGGGCCCAAGGGTCTTCTGCAGCCGCTCGCCGTCAGCCCTGGCGACGACCGCCACGAAGGCCAGGCGGGCCGCCAGCTCGGCCGGGGCCTTGACCAGGGGGGCCAGGGGCTCTGCCCCTTGCGGCCAGGCCGGACCCCTGGCCTCGGCCCCACCCCAATAGGACAGGGCGCGGGCATCGAGGGCCGCATCCAGATCATCGCCGAGGGCAGCCGCGAGGGCGGCCCCATAGCCCTTTTCGGGCGAGACAGAGTCCAGCGCCGGTGCATGACCGCTCTTGCTCCGGGGGGCCGTCAGCTGGGCGAGGCCCCGCGCCTCGGTTCTGAGACGCCCCAGCTGGTCTTCCAGACTGCGGGCCAGTTGCCGGGCCGAAGCTTCACGCTCGGCGGCCTGGGCGCGATCGGCCTCGGCGGACTCCAGAGCTGTCCGCGCCGTGGCCAGGGCGGCCTCGGCATTGGCCAAACGCTGGGCGGCATCGGCGGCCGCCGGATCGACCTCGGGGCCGACAGCGGCACGTTCGGTGCGGGCCTGATCCAGGGCACGAACCGTCCGTGACAGCCGCGCCTCGGCATCAGCCAGACGCGCGGCGGCGGCCCGGGCCCGGGCTTCCTCGGCGGCGGCCCGCGCTGCCAGTTGCTCAACGGCGGCCTCGGCGGCCGCCCGGGCGTCTTCGGCAGCCTTGGCGGCGGCGGCCAGTTCAGGCCCGCGCTCCGGAGCCGCAGAGACCAGGGTCCGCACCTCGGCCAACTCGGGCTCGATGCGCCCCAGGGTCGCCAGGGCGTCATCCCGGGCCTGGCTCTCCCGGGCCTGATCGGCGTCGATCCGGGCCAGGTCCGCAGACAGGCGCTGGAACTCGGCAGCGGCAGCCTCGGCCTCACGCTCCGCCCGGTCCTTCTGGATCGCCAGCTGCCCCAGCACCGCCTGGGCAATGGTGGCCTCTTCGCGCAGCGGCGGCATGGCCCCTTCGGCGCGGGTGATCTCGACCTGGGCCGCAGCAGCGGTGCGGGCCGTCTCTTCCACCTGGCGAGCTGCGTCGGTCGCGTCGGTCTGGGTCCGGTGCAAGGTATCCCGAGCTTCAGCCCAGCGCGCGAACAGCACCGCGCCCTGGACCGCTCGAATCTCGGCCGACAGGCGCTTGTACTTCTCGGCCTGGCGGGCTTCGCGGCGCAGACGGTTGAGGGCGGTTTCCAGCTCGCGAGCCACGTCGTCGAGACGCGACAGGTTGCTCTCGGCGGCCCTCAGACGCAGTTCGGCCTCATGGCGGCGGGTATGCAGGCCCGAGACCCCGGCCGCCTCTTCGAGGATACGGCGCCGGTTCTGCGGCTTGGCCCCGATCAGCTCGCTGATCTGCCCCTGCCGGACCAGGGCCGGGGAATTGGCCCCCGTCGAGGCATCGGCAAACAGCAGCTGGACGTCACGGGCCCGGACCTCCCGCCCGTTGATCCGGTAGGTCGAGCCCTCGCCCCGGTCGATCCGGCGAACCACCTCGAGGACCGGATCATCGTTGAACTGGGCCGGGGCCGTGCGGTCGGAATTGTCGATGGTGAGCGCGACATCGGCATGATTGCGGGCCGGGCGGTTGCCGCTGCCGGCGAAGATCACATCGTCCATGCCGCCGGCCCGCATGGCCTTGGCGGAATTGGCCCCCATGACCCAGCGCAGGGCTTCCAGCAGGTTGGACTTGCCACAGCCGTTGGGGCCTACAATGCCGGTCAGGCCGGGCTCGATCCGGAACTCGGTCGGCTCGACGAAGGACTTGAAGCCCGTGAGGCGCAGGCGCTGGAACTGCACGGGGCGGTCCCTCCCGCCCTAGCGCTTGGCCGCGGGGGCAGCGAGAATCCGGGTCAGCTGGGCGACCGAGGCCTCGCCTTCGAACGGTGTGCCGTTGGCATAGAAGGTCGGCGTGACCTCGACCCCCTGGGCCAGGCCCTGGCGGAACCGGACATTGACGGCTTCCAGCCCGGCCGGATCAGACAGGGCTGCGGTAAATTGGGGCTCGGTCAGGCCGAGGCTCTTGCCGACGACCAGCAGGCCTTCCCACAGCTCACCGCTCTCGAAGATCTCGGTCTGACGGGCGAATATCGCGCCGAGGGCCTCGAAATAGCGGGCAGGTCCAGCCCGGCGGGCCAGCAGGAAGGCTGCGGCCGCAAATTCGTTTGGCGGCGTGAGGTACTCCCGGAACACCAGCCTGGCCTTGCCGGGGTCGATCAGCTGCTGGCGCAGGACCGGCAGGTCGGTCGTCCACCAGTGGGCGCAGTGCGGACAGCTGGGCGAGGCATAGACGACCAGCTGCCCGGGGGCCTTGGCCGAGCCCAGCACCATGTCACCCGGAGCCGGTGCCAGGGGCGCGGCGCGCGCCGCAACCGGCACGGCCACCAGGGCCAGGCCGGTTGCAAGCATTGCGCGGCGGTCAAGGGACAAGGCGGGCCGTCCCTACTTGCCGGCTTCGGCGATGGCGGCGTCCAGCTGGGCCAGCGTCACTTCGCCACCGTCCGGACCGCCCACCTTCTTGCCATTGACGACGAAGGTCGGGGTGCCGCGGATGTCCTGTTCCTTGCTGTACTTCTCGACACGGGCGTTCAGGGCCTTGAGGGCCTTTTCGTCGCTGACGCAGGCCGTGAACTTGGCCTCGTCCATGCCCGCCGACTGGGCGATGCGGACCAGCACGTCGCGGTACTGGCCGGTAGTGAACATCTCTTCCTGCGAGCGGTAGACCGAGTCCACGACCTGGAAGTACTTGTCCTTGCCGGCGCAGCGCGCCATCAGGAACGAGGCGGCGGCGACTTCGGCCGGCGCGGTCAGGATCTCGCGATAGACATAGTTGACCTTGCCGGTATCGACGTACTTGGCCTTGAAGGCCGGATAGACCTCGTTGTTCCAGCGGCCGCAGTGCGAGCAGGTGGCCGAGGCATATTCGACCACGGTGACCTTCGAGTTCGGATTGCCCTGGCTCATGTCGTCGGCGGTCACCGCATCCTTCTTGGTACAGCCGGCGAGCGCAACGCCCATCGAGGCGGTGAGGGCTACGGCGGTCAGGAGCCGGCGGGTCAGCGGACGCATGATCGATCTTCCTTCAGGCGAGAACAGTGAAGTTAAGCGCGATTCTTAAGCCGCGCGAAAAGGGCAGGGATAAGGCCTTGGCATGAGCGCAATCGCGGCCGGGTTGTCAATCCGCGAGCGTCACCGGGTCATGAGGGTTCGTTGCGCAGGACCCCGCGTCCAAGTTTCATCAGGGCGTCCTTCAGAGGGCCGTCGGGCTGATTGGACAGGCCGTCACTGAGCTGGCGCTCGCGGGCGGCGTCGAGCGGCGGCTTGCGGCGCGGCTTCAGCGCCTGGGGCGGCTGCGGGTTTTTCAGGGGCCCCTGGATGATCCTAAGTCGGGTGACTACGCCCTTGCCCAGCAACAGGTCGAGGCGGGCGGTGATCTGCGGCACCTGGTGCTGGATCAGTGAGGCCACCGGCCCATCGACCCGCAGCTCCAGGGCCCCGCCCTCGCCATTGCGGCCCTTGATGATCCGGACCGGCTCGGTCCGGCGGGCCAGGGGCTCGCCGACGATTTCCTTCCAGCGGGTCTGCAGCGCAGCGGGACCCTGACCATGCTTGGCTTCAAGCGCTTTCAGCAGCGGTGCCAGGTTCCGGCCGGCCGGCGGCGGCGGTCGCATCGGCGGCCGGGTCCGGCGACGACTGAGGATCGCGACAGCTTCTTCGGCGGTGGGCAGGGGGCGGCGGGCCATGTTCCGAGGCTAGCATGAGGCCCGTCCCTTGCGGTAGGCGAAGGGGATGAAAGTTCGCGACGCCCTCCGCTCGGCCCTGCTGGCCTGGTACGACCGCCAGGCGCGGACCCTGGCCTGGCGAGTCAGTCCGGCAGACCGGCGGGACGGCGTGCGCGGCGATCCCTACCGGGTCTGGCTGGCGGAGGTGATGCTGCAGCAGACCACCGTGCCGCATGCCACACCCTATTTCCTGAGCTTCACCCAGCGCTGGCCCACCGTGTCGGACCTGGCGGCCGCCCCGGACGGCGAGCTGATGGGGGCCTGGGCGGGGCTCGGCTACTATGCCCGGGCCCGCAACCTGCTGGCCTGCGCCCGGGCCGTGGCAAGCGATCACGGCGGCGTCTTTCCCGATACCGAGGAGGGCCTGCGTGCCCTGCCCGGCGTCGGGGCCTATACGGCCGCGGCCGTGGCGGCCATCGCCTTTGACCGGCCGGCCAATGTGGTCGACGGCAATGTCGAGCGGGTGATGGCCAGGCTCAATGCGGTCGAGACGCCCCTGCCCGACGCCAAGCCGCAGCTGAAGGCCCTGGCCGGCGATCTGGTCACGGCCGAGCGGCCCGGCGACTGGGCCCAGGCCCTGATGGATCTGGGCGCGACGGTTTGCCGGCCCAAGTCGCCACTGTGCGATCTGTGTCCGATCTCGGCCTGGTGCGAAGGCCTCAAAACCGGGGCGGCGGGCACCTATCCGCGCAAGACGAAGAAGGCCGAACGGCCCCGGCGCTACGGCGTCGCTTACCGGCTGACCCGGGGCGACGATGTGGCCCTGGTCCGGCGTCCGCCCAAGGGACTGCTGGGTGGCATGCTGGGCTTGCCGACCAGCGACTGGCGGTCGACGCCCTGGTCAGATGAGGAGGCGCTCGCCGTCGCGCCGGTCGCCGCCGCCTGGCAGGACCGGGGGACGGTCGAGCACGTCTTCACGCACTTTTCCCTGACCCTGCGGGTGTTCGCCGCCGACGGCACCCATGACGGTGACTTCGTCTGGACGCCACGCGAGGGTCTGGACGCCCTGCCCAGCGTGTTCCTGAAGGCGGCGCGCACCGGCGAGCGGCTGATCTAGTTCATCCCCGCCCGGACCTGGGCCCGCAGGACGTCGATCGGCGCGAGGCCGGCGTCGGTCTTGAAGTGCCAGTAGGTCCAGCCGTTGCAGGCCGGGGCCGACTGTACCAGGGCACCGATCTTGTGGATCGAACCCGACAGGTCGCCCACGGTGATCGAGCCATCGGCGCGGATCTTGGCCGCATGGGCTCCCTTGGAGCAGAACAGGGTGTCGCCGGGGCTGAGCAGGCCGCTCTCGACGATGGTGCCGAACGGCACGCGCGGCTCGCTGCGCTTGGAGCCCATGACGTCGAGGTCTTCCGGCGCGATCGGCACGACCTTGGCGATGCGGGCCTTGGCATGCTCGACATATTCGCTTTCGCGCTCGATGCCGATGAAGCGACGGCCCAGGCGCTTGGCGGCGGCCCCGGTGGTGCCGACCCCGAAGAAGGGATCGAGGATTACGTCACCCGGACGGGTGGTGGACATGATGACGCGATAGAGCAGGGCTTCCGGCTTCTGGGTCGGATGGGCCTTGTTGCCGTCGACCCCCTTGATGCGCTCCTCGCCGGTGCACAGCGGGATGGTCCAGTCCGAGCGCATCTGCACCTCGTCATTGGCCATCTTCAGGGCGTCGTAGTTGAAGGTGTAGCGCTTGGCGGCCTGGCTCTTGGAGGCCCAGATCAGGGTCTCGTGGGCGTTGGCGAAGCGGGTGCCCTTGAAGTTGGGCATCGGGTTGGACTTGCGCCAGATGACGTCGTTGAGGATCCAGAAGCCAAGGTCCTGCACGGCGACGCCGACGCGGAAGATGTTGTGATAGCTGCCGATCACCCAGATCGCGCCGTCGTCCTTCAGCACGCGCCGGGCAGCCTTCAGCCATTCGCGGGTGAACTTGTCATAGGCCGCGAAGCTCTCGAACTGGTCCCAGTGGTCGTCGACCGCGTCGACCTTGGAGTTGTCGGGACGCAGCAGGTCCCCGCCCAGCTGCAGGTTATAGGGCGGGTCGGCGAAGATCAGGTCGACCGACTTTTCCGGCAGGGCGTTCATCGCCTCGATGCAGTCGCCCTGGATGATGGTTTCCGGCCCGAAGGTCATGTCGCGTCCTCAAGAAGTAGAACGGAATCATGAGTCTCTCTGGTAAACGGGCCATGTAGAGACGTGGTTAGCAAAAGATGAAGAGCCGCTTCCGGGCGGTTTACTTCCCCAGCGTCGCCCGTCCGATGCTGGTCGCCAGCACGCAGGATCCGCAGCAGACGGACCGCGCGATCCGGGAGAATGCCATGGAAAGTCCGCTCGACCGGCTGGATGCCAGCCGTCTCAGCCCCTTCTACCAGGACCATCACCTGGCCTGGCGCGATACCCTGCGTCGCTGGGTGGCCCGCGAGATCACCCCCTTTGTCGAGGCCTGGGACGAGGCCGAGAGCTTTCCGCGCGAACTCTATCGCAAGGCCTCGGAAATCGGCCTGCTGGGTCTGGGCTGGCCCGAGGAATATGGCGGGTCGCCGTCCGATCCGTTCATGTCGATCATCACCAGCCAGGAGATGGCCCGCCACGGCGCCGGCGGCGTCAATGCCAGCCTGATG
>NZ_QAII01000041.1:18266-21385 GCF_003060965.1 Caulobacter sp. HMWF025
CCGGGCCCTTGGCAAAGAGGCGATGAAGGCGCGGGTCATTCCGCCGGTGCTGGCCGGCGAGAAGATCTCGGCCCTGGCCATCACCGAACCGTCGGGCGGCTCGGACGTCGCCGCCCTGACCACCACGGCCCGCCGCGACGGCGACGACTATGTGGTCAATGGCAGCAAGACCTACATCACCAGCGGTCTGCGGGCCGATTTCTACACGGTGGCGGTGCGGACCGGGGGCGAGGGTGCCGGCGGCATATCGCTGCTGCTGATCGAACGCGACCGCGAGGGCTTTACCCGCACGCCGCTGAAGAAGCAGGGCTGGTGGGCCTCGGACACCGCCACCCTCTATTTCGACCAGGTGCGGGTGCCGGTCGAGAACCTGATCGGGGCCGAGAACCAGGGCTTTGCCGGGATCATGCGCAATTTCAACAGCGAGCGGATCGGCATGACCGCGGGGGCCGTCGGTTTCTCGCGGGTCTGTCTGGAAGACGCCATCGCCTGGGCCCGGGAGCGCAAGACCTTCGGCAAGCGTCTGGCCGACCATCAGGTGATCCGCCACAAGCTGGCCGACATGTACAAGCGCATCAGCACCACCCAGGCCTGGCTGGAGACCCTGGCCTGGCGGATCCAGCAGGGCGAGCAGCCGATCGCCGAGATCGCCCTGCTCAAGGTCCAGGCCACCGAGACCCTGGAGTACTGTGCCCGTGAAGCGATGCAGGTGATGGGCGGGGCCGGCTACATGCGCGGCAGCCGCGTCGAGCGGATCTATCGCGAGGTGCGGGTCAATGCGATCGGCGGCGGCTCGGAGGAGATCATGCGCGACCTGGCGGCCCGGCAGATGGGGATCTGAGCGCGGGGCTAAGCCTCGCCCAGCAGGGCCTTGATCGGGGCCCAGCTCATCCGGTGGATCGGCGAGGGCCCCAGCCGCTGCAGGGCCGCGACATGGACGGCGGCGTGGTAGCCCTTGTGGCCGGCGAAGCCGTAGCCGGGATGGACGGCGTCCATCTCGACCATGATCCGGTCGCGAGCCTCCTTGGCCAGGATCGAGGCCGCCGCGATCGAGCACGACAGGGCGTCGCCCTTGACCACGGTCTGCAGCGGGCACGGCAGGTCGAACCGGTAGTTGCCGTCGACCAGGGCGAAGGCCGGGGTCACGGCCAGGGCCTCGACCGCCCGGCGCATGGCCAGGCCCGTGGCCTTGAGGATGTTGCTCCCGTCGATCTCCTCGACACCGGCCAGGCCCACGCCCCAGGCGATGGCGGCCTCCTGGATCTCCAGCTCCAGCGCCGCCCGGGCCCGGGCGGTAAGTTTCTTGGAGTCGTTGAGGCCCTTGGGGATGCGGTCCGGATCGAGGATCACCGCCCCGGCGCTGACCGGCCCGGCCCAGGGCCCCCGCCCCGCCTCGTCGACGCCGCAGACCGGGCTGTGGCCACAGGCCAGTTCGAGAGACATGTCGGGACCGGTGCGCATCGGGCCTGTCTAGGGCGGTTTGCCGGGCTTGAAAACGCCCGGACATTTGCACCCCGGCCGCGATGCGCTTAATCGGCTGTACATGAGCACGACTGACGACCTCGACGACAAGAAGGCCCGCGCCCGGGCCTGGTTCGAAACCCTGCGCGACCGGATCTGCGCCGAATTCGAGACCCTGGAGGACGAGGCCCCGGCCGACCTCTATCCCGGGCCGGCCGGCCGTTTCGAACGCAAGCCCTGGGACCGGGCGGCAGGTGGCGGCGGCGTCATGTCGATGATGCACGGCCGATTGTTCGAGAAGGTCGGGGTGCATGTCTCGACGGTGTTCGGCACCTTCACGCCGGAGATGGCCAAGTCGATGCCGGGGGCGGCCGAGGACCCGCGCTTCTTTGCGACAGGCATCAGCCTGATCGCCCACATGACCAATCCGCGGGTGCCGGCCGTGCACATGAACACCCGCTTCATCGCCACGACCAAGAGCTGGTTCGGCGGCGGCGGCGACCTGACCCCCCTGCTGGGCTATCAGCGCCAGCAGGACTTCCCTGACGCCGTCGACTTCCACGCCGCTTACCAGCGGGCCTGCGACGCCCATCACCCCGACTGGCACGCCAAGTACAAGGCCTGGTGCGACGAGTACTTCTTCCTGCCACACCGCAACGAGCCACGCGGCATCGGCGGCATCTTCTACGACCATCACGACAGCGGCGACTGGGACCGCGACTTTGCCTTCACCCGCGATGTCGGCCAGGCCTTCCTGGACATCTATCCCACCCTGGTGCGCCGCCGGATGGGCGAGGCCTGGACCGCCGACGAGCGCGAGCAGCAGTTGGTGCAGCGCGGCCGCTATGTCGAGTTCAACCTGCTCTATGACCGGGGCACGATGTTCGGGCTGAAGACCGGCGGCAATGTCGAGTCGATCCTCAGTTCCATGCCCCCGGCGGTGAAGTGGCCGTAAGGGCCCTGTGATCTGGACACGGCTTCGCCGCCTCACGCGGTTTGACCGCTGAAGGTGTGGGAAGGGCTGCGGAGCGTCCGGGCCTCGCCCGGAGCAAAGAGTTTTGAAGTACCGTTTCGACGAAGTTCAGACGCTCCGCGTAGTCCGTTATCCGGTGAGCCTTCGGGACGCGGGGTTTTAACCCGCTCCCGACTTCGGCCCCCGACGGGTGGAGGGGAAGCGACCCCGTCCAGACCGTCCGGGCGATTTCAGCCCGGACCTGTTGCGTGTCCGCCGGACCGCCGCCCCAAGGAACTGATCCCAAACCCCGATCCGAAACGCCCGCCTTCCCTGGAGGGACAGGCCACGTCTCGCAAACCGGGCACTTGAGGCCCCAGATGACGGCCGACGGGACGCTGCCCGCTCGACCACCCCAGACCGCCGCATCGGTCGCCGTACGTGCGCCCTTCCCGTGCGATCTGGTGGGATGATTATGCGGGGCGTTTTGGGTGCGTTTGATTGGCGCGGTGGGGATTTTTGTAAGGGTTTGAATTAGCTGGGGTTTGTTGGCGGGGTTACGGGGATTGGAGGCGCTGGATCCCCGTTCTCTCCCGTCATTCCCGCCCTTGTGGCGGGAACCCCTCTGTCCGCCGCAGGTGCAGGCGGGGCGAAGTGCGCGCGCACTTCGCCGGCATTTCACGGTTCAGCTGAACCAGGGGTTCCC
>NZ_QAII01000042.1 GCF_003060965.1 Caulobacter sp. HMWF025
ATCCCGGCCGGGTCCAGCACCGTGACCCCGGGCAGGCCGGCCGTCTCGGGGCGACTGTCATACCAGTGCAGACGGAACGGCAGCGGCGCAAACGCCCGCGCAATGGCCTGGCCCACATGGCCGGCCCCAAACAGCAGCAGCAGCGGCCGCGGGGCTTCATTGCGCTCGACCAACTCATCGCCGAGCTGCGGCCGCGCCCCGCGCGCGCTGGCCGGGGTGCCAGACAGGCTGACGGCCGGTGCCTCCGACAGCGCAGCGATGGGCGCGATCGACTTGCTCAGCAGGCCCGGATCAAAGCGCGTGCGCACCTCGAACGGCTGGTCAGCGTCCATCCGGCGGGCGGCATCGGTCAGCCAGTCGCGGCTGGCGGCCTCGACCCGCTCGATCAGCAGCCGCACCCGGCCGCCGCAGCACTGGGCCAGCAGCGGGCCGAGCGGATAGTCCTGGATGGCGAAGCTGGCCTGCGAGCCGCTCAGCATCTTGCGCGCCTGGCGGGTCGCCTGATGCTCCAGATTGCCGCCACCGATGGTGCCCGACTGGCCGCCGTCCCAGACCACCATCTTGGTCCCGGCCTCGCGCGGGGCCGAGCCCTCGGTGGCGAGCACGGTGACGAGGGCGGCCGTGTCATTGGCGGCGATGCGGGCGAGCGCGGCGCGGGCCCAGTTGCTCACGACGCGCCCCCTCGCGCCCTGACATCCTCGCACGCCATCAGGATCGCCTCCGGCGTCGCGGGGGCATCGAGGCGCGGCATCACCCGGTGACCGGCGACGCTGGCCACGGCCTGGGTGATGGCGGAAAACACCGAGATGGCCAGCATCAAGGGCGGCTCGCCCACCGCCTTGGAGCGATGCACGGTGGCTTCAACATTCCGCCCCGCCGCCCACAGGCGGACGTCCAGCTGGGCCGGGCGGTCGCCGATGGTCGGGATCTTGTAGGTCGAGGGGGCGTGAGTGCGCAGGCGACCCTGGTCATCAAAGACCAGCTCCTCGGTCGTCAGCCAGCCCATGCCCTGGATGAACCCGCCCTCGATCTGGCCGAGGTCAATGACCGGATTCAGCGACTGGCCGACGTCATGAAGGATGTCGGCGCGGGTGACCTTCATCTCGCCGGTCAGGGTGTCGATCAGCACCTCGCTGCAGGCCGCGCCATAGGCGAAATAGTAGAACGGCCGCCCCGTATGGCTGGCGCGGTCATAATGGATCTTGGGCGTGGCATAGAAGCCGGTCGAGGACAGCGAGATCCGGGCCAGATAGGCCTGGCGGCACAGGTCGTTGAACGGGATCAGGACCTCGCCCGCCCGCACGCCCTCCGGCGTGAAGACGACCTCTTCCGGTCGGCAGGCCCATTTCTCGGCCGCGAAGCTGACCAGCCGGGCCTTGATCCGCTCGGCCGCATCCAGGGCCGCCATACCGTTCAGGTCTGCGCCGGACGAGGCCGCCGTCGCCGAGGTGTTGGGCACCTTGTCGGTGACGGTCGAAGTGATCCTGACCCGCGCCAGATCCACCTGGAAGGCCTGGGCCACCACCTGGGCGACCTTCAAATAGAGCCCCTGCCCCATCTCGGTACCGCCGTGGTTCAGCAGAATCGAGCCGTCGGCATAGACATGGATCAGGGCCCCGGCCTGGTTCAGGTGCTTGGTCGTGAACGAGATGCCGAACTTCACCGGCGTCAGGGCGATACCCTTCTTCAGCACCGGGCTGGCGGCATTGAAGGTATCGATCTGCGCCTTGCGGGCCTCGTAGTCGCAGGAGGCGGCCAGTTCGGCGAGGATCTGCGGCGCGACATTGTCTTCCACCGTCTGGCCATAGGGCGTCAGGTCGCGGCCCGGCTCGCCATAGAGATTGCGCCGGCGGACCTCCAGCGGGTCGAGGCCGGTGGCCTGGGCCACGGCATCCATGACCCGCTCAATCGCGATCATGCCCTGTGGCCCGCCGAAGCCCCGGAACGCCGTGTTCGAGACGGTGTGGGTCCGGAACCGGTGCGAGACGATCTCGACCGCCGGCAGGAAATAGGTGTTGTCGACGTGGAACATCGCCCGGTCATTGATCGCCGGCGACAGGTCCGTCGTCGCCCCGCAGCGCGAGGCCAGCTCCAGAGCGATCCCGGTCAGCACGCCCCGGTCGTCGAAGCCGACGTCATAGGTCACCTCGAAGTCATGACGCTTGCCGGTCATGACCATGTCCTCGTCGCGATCGGGCCGGCACTTGGCCGGTCGGCCGGTCTTGACCGCGGCCAGGGCGGCGGCGGCGGCGAACAGCGAGGCCTGGGTCTCCTTGCCCCCGAATGCCCCGCCCATCCGGCGGACCTCGACGGTGACGGCATGGTCCGGCCGGCCGAGGACCCGGGCGATCAGGTGCTGCACCTCGGTCGGATGCTGGGTCGACGACCAGACATGGACGTCACCTTCCTCGCGCGGCGTGGCCAGCGCGACCTGGCCCTCGAGATAGAAGTGATCCTGGCCGCCGATCGCGAACTGCCCCTGCAGGCGGCGCGGCGACTCCGCCAGGGCGGCGGCGACATCGCCGCGCGCCATCCGCTGGCTGGCCTCGATCTTCAGATCCAGGGCCCGGGCCGTCGCGATGTCGATGGCAGCCGGCAGGTCTTCATACTCGACCACGGCGAGGCTCGCCGCCGCCCGGGCCGCGGCCATCGAGGTCGCCGCGACGGCAAACAGGCTCTGGCCGACGCAATAGACCTCGCCCTCGGCAAACAGCCGGTCATCATGGACCACCGGACTGACATCGTTTTCGCCCGGTACATCGTCGGCGCTGAGCACCAGCACAACGCCCGGAGCCGCCCGGACGGCCGACAGGTCCAGCTTCACCAGCCGCGCATGGGCCCGCGTGCTCTGGCCCAGATGTACGTGCAGAAGTCCGGCGGGCTCGGGCATGTCATCGATATAGACAGCCGTGCCGGCGACGTGGCGGGCGGCGCTGTCGTGCGGCACGGACGCATGGACGCGACCGCCGGATTGGACCGCCTCAGCCACGGGCGCTCTCCGGTTCGACCCGCACGGCCTGCTCCGGCCGCGTGGTTTCCAGGAACACCTTTCGCAGCATGTTGCGCGCCGTCAGCATGCGATAGGCGGCCGAGGCCCGCATGTCGCTGAGCGGTGTAAAGTCGGCCTCAAGCGCCGCCATGGCCGCCTCGACCGCCGCCTCGGTCCAGGGCTGGCCGACCAGGCCCGCCTCGCAGCCCGCCGCCCGCTTCGGCGTCCCGGCCATGCCGCCGAAGGCGATCCGCGCTGACGCGACAACGCCGTCGTCGAACGTCAGGGCAAAGGCCCCGCAGACGGCCGAGATGTCCTGGTCGAAACGCTTGCTGAGCTTGAAGACCTTGAACACAAGATCCGGCTGAGGCTGGGGGACGATGACCGCTTCAACGAATTCGCCGGGCCGCCGGTCCTGTCGGCCATAGTCGAGGAAGAAGGCCTCCAGCGGCATCCGGCGGCGCGCCCCGCCGCAGTTCAGCACCAGGGTCGCCCCGGCCGCGATCAGGGCCGGTGGCATGTCGCCGATCGGCGAGCCATTGGCGATGTTGCCCCCGATCGTGCCGCTGTTACGCACCTGGGTCGATCCCAGACGCCGCATCATCCGGCCAAGGTCCGGATAGAGGGCGGTCAGCGTCTCCATGGCATCGACATAGCGGACGCCCGCGCCGATCCAGACGCCGCCGTCCACGGTCTCAGTGCGCCTCAGCTCGGCGATCTGACCGATATCGATCAAGGTCTCCAGCGGCTTGCGCAGCTTGGTCACCCAGAGGCCGACATCGGTGGCCCCGGCGACGATCACGGCCTCCGGATGATCCGACGCCAACTGCGCCAACTGATCCAGGGACCGGGGCGCAAACCAGCGCCGGGTCAGGCCTGAAACCGGATCGGCATAGGCCAGCGCCAGCGGCTCATCATCGGTGACTTCCGACAGGTCGACCTGCGGGCCCGCTTCGCGGATCACGTCCCTGGCCACCTCAAGGATCGGACTATAGCCGGTGCAGCGACACAGATTGCCGGCCAGCATCTCGGCCGGCGGAGCCTCGCTGCCTTGGGCACGGACCGCCTTGCCATAGAGCGACATGACGATACCGGGCGTGCAGAAGCCGCATTGTGAGCCATGCCGGTCGACCATGGCCTGCTGCACCGGGTGAAGCGCTCCGTCACGGGCCAGGCTCTCGACGGTGACCAGGGCCTTGCCATGCAGCATCGGCAGGAACTGGATGCAGCTGTTCACCGCCCGCCAGGCCACGCCGTCACCGGCTTGCTCGCCGACCAACACCGTGCACGAGCCGCAGTCGCCCTCCGCGCAACCTTCCTTGGTCCCCGTGCGCCGGAGCGTGCCGCGCAGGTGCTCCAGCACGGTGCGGGTCGGGTCAGCCCCGTCGACCGCTTGTGGCACACCGTCCAGCAGGAAGCGGATCTGGCCCATCAGCTGCCCCTGTAGGTCGAGTAGCCGAACGGCGAGACCAGCAGCGGCACGTGATAGTGCTGGGCGACATCAGCGACGGCGAAATCCAGGGTGACGATGTCGAGGAACGGCGGGTTCGTGACGGCGGCACCCGTGCGCTGGAAATAGTCGCCGATCGAGAACTCAAGCCGGTAGCCGCCGACCGCCAGGGCCTCACCGTTCAGCAGCCGCGCGCGGCCGTCGGCGTCGGTCCGAAACGTGCCCAGGACTTCACCGTCCCGGCGGGACACCCGGACCTGCACATCACCGGCCGGCCGGCCCGTGGCCGTGTCCAGAATATGGGTCGTCAATCCGGTCATGGTCGATCGTCCTCTCGTCCGGGCGATGCTGGAGCCCGTGGCTGGCCGTGTCCAGCGCTGGGCCTGCCCTCCGCCCCGCCTCAGGCAGGGCGCTGAGCAAGTCAGCGTCCCATGCCTCCGGAACGGGCATATATAATAGATTTATTACTTACTAGGCCCCGAGCACCTCGAGGTCAAATGTGACCGCTACCACAAAAAGCACGGAGCGATCGGACG
>NZ_QAII01000043.1 GCF_003060965.1 Caulobacter sp. HMWF025
GGGCGAAACCTCTCACCCTCCCATCCCGGCCTTCGCCGGGACGGGCCCCTCCCTCTCTCTTAGAGAGAGGGATCATGACCGTTCGACTTGAGTCGAAAGCTCCCTTTGACATCGTTCCCGAAAGCCGACGCCCCGCGTCCGGCTTATCCTTAAATCTCCTGGAGGCTGTAGCGTGCCGGTCTGGAAAGGTCAGTCAAGGACGACGCTCTCGCGTCGCCGCGACGCGGCGGCCCGCAGGGCCGTCCTTGAGAGACCTTACCAGACCAGCGATCGTCTCGCCGTGAGATGTAAGGATGGCTCTGCCCGAGGGGCGGTGGCTTCAGCCAAATCCGGACCGCCAAACCACAACCCTTACCCCTTTGATGGGGGAAGGGAGAAGCCCCTCTATCCCCGTTCCCGCACGGGCATATCCCCACCGCGCCCCCAGCCAAATCAACGCCCTAAGCCCCAGCACCAGCGTGACGATCGAAAACCTGTCCGCCCCGCCCGGACCGGCCCCATACTTCGCCTCGTCCCGTCCCTGGGGAGGCCGTCCAGCTGGCGACCTGACGGGGGGCGGGAGTGGTCGAGCGGGTCGTGTCTGCCTGACCGCTGTCGACGTCGTCCCCGGCGGGGACCGGTTCGAGGCGTGTAAGTCCCCCTGAGGGTCTCGCCGGGAAAAACCGGTCGCTAACTCGCCGATGGAAGACCCGGCAACGGCGGCAGGCACTGCAGGCGCGGGCTGAAATCGCCCGCGCGGTCCGGAAGGGTCGCTGCCCTTCCGCCCGTCGGGGGCCTCTGTCGGGAGCGGGTTAAAACCCCGCGCCCCGAAGGCTCACCGGAAAATCGGTCACGCGGAGCGCTCCGGCCCAGGCCGAAACGGTACTCCTACAAACAATCCTCCGGGTTTGGCCCGGACGCTCCGCCGCCTCCAAACACTCGCCGGCGCAAAACCGGCGAGGACGCGACCCTGTGTCTGCAGAGACGCCCGGAAGAAATCCGGGCCTAAAACGTCGTCCGCTTCTGCCAGGTGGCCAGGACCATCGGCGCGAACACCGCGCCGATGCCGCAGGCGTCGGCCAGGATATCGCCGCCCGAGGCGTCACGGCCGATGATCGGCAGGGCCTGCAACACCTCGATCAGCACGCCGAAACCCAGCAGCACGACGCCGATCCGCCAGAAGCGGCTGGCCGGCAGGGCGATCACCGCCAGGGTGGTCAGCACATAGAAGACGATGAAGTGCTTGGCCTTATCCCACGGGATCAGGCCGACGCTGTCATCGCCCGGCAGCAGGGCCTGCCACAGGGCGTAGGCGCAGGCCGTGGCGAACACTGCAAAGGCCAGCCGGTTGATCTTGCGGTTGGAGAACAGCTTCATGAAGCGGGGGCCTGTCAGAACGGAAACGAGCGCCGCCGTAACCTTCGGAAATGTCCGGAAGATGACGACGACGCCCGCTATAGCCGAGGCTGGGTGGAAAAGCCCTAGAAGGTCAGGGCGCGGGCTTCCTTGACGTGCGGCAGCGCCTGAATCTTGGCCAGCAGCGCCGCATCCGGAGCCTGGTCGACGCCGACCAGGGCGATGGCATCCTCATCGGCCGAGACGCGGCCGAGGTTGAAGGTGGCGATGTTGACGCCCGCCTCGCCCAGCAGCATGCCCAGCGCGCCGATGAAGCCCGGCTTGTCGAGGTTGTTGATGTAGAGCATGGCCGGCGAGAAGCCCGCGTCCAGCTCCATGCCCTTGACCTCGACGATACGGGGCGCGCCGGCGATCACCGTGCCGGCAAAGGCGCGCTTGCCCTTCTCGGTGGTGATGGTGATGCGCATCAGGCTGTCATAGGTGGGGCTGACCTCCTGGCGGCTCTCGGAGACGGTGATGCCGCGCTCCTTGGCCACGGCCGGGGCGGAGACCATGTTGATCTCGGCCAGCATCGGCTTGAGGATCCCCGACAGGGCGGCCGAGGTCATCGGCTTGACGTTCAGATTGGCCACTTCACCCTCATAGGCGATGTCGATGGCCTTGATGCCGAAGTCGACCATCTGGCCGGCCAGGGCGCCGATCTTCTCGGCCAGGGCCACGAACGGCTTCAGCTTGGGGGCTTCTTCGGCCGTGATCGACGGGCTGTTCAGGGCATTGGTCACGGCGCCGGTCAGCAGATAGTCGCTGACCTGTTCGGCGACCTGCAGGGCCACATTCTCCTGGGCTTCGCTGGTGCTGGCCCCCAGGTGCGGGGTGGCCACCACGCGGTCGGAGCCGAACAGCGGGTTTTCCTTGGCCGGCTCGGTGACGAAGACGTCAAAGCCGGCGCCGCCGACATGGCCGCTGTCGAGCAGCGCACGCAGGGCGACCTCGTCGACCAGGCCGCCGCGGGCGCAGTTGACGATCAGCACGCCCTTTTTGGTCTTGGCCAGGTTGTCGGCCGACAGGATGTTGCGGGTCTTGTCGGTCAGGGGGGTGTGCAGGGTGATGACGTCGGCGCGGGCCAGCAGGTCTTCCAGTTCGACCTTCTCGACGCCCATCTCGATGGCGCGCTCGGGGCTCAGGAACGGGTCATAGGCCACGACCTTCATCTTCAGGCCCAGGGCGCGGTCGGCGACGATGCCGCCGATATTGCCGGCCCCGATCAGGCCAAGCGTCTTGGCGTACAGCTCCACGCCCATGAAGCGGTTCTTCTCCCACTTTCCGGCCTGGGTCGAGGCATCGGCCTGGGGCAGCTGGCGGGCCAGGGCGAACATCATGGCGATGGCGTGCTCGGCCGTGGTGATCGAGTTGCCGAACGGGGTGTTCATCACCACGATGCCCTTGGCGGTGGCGGCCGGGATGTCGACATTGTCGACGCCGATGCCGGCCCGGGCGATGACCTGCAGCTTGTGGGCCGCGGCGATCACGTCCTTGTCGAGCTTGGCGCCCGAACGGATGGCGATGCCGTCATAGTCGCCGATCACGGCGATCAGCTCGTCTTTCGACAGGCCGACCTTGATGTCGAAATCGACGCCGCGGTTCTTGAAGATGTCGACGGCGGCGGGGGAAAGCTTGTCAGCGATAAGGACGCGGGGAGCCATGGTGGGTTCTCTGATTTCGAGCCCTTCCCCCTTGATGGGGGAAGGGT
>NZ_QAII01000044.1 GCF_003060965.1 Caulobacter sp. HMWF025
CATGGTCCGCCGCCCGACCGTGCGTCGCCACAGCACGTCGCGGAACGGCAGATAGGCGAAGGCGACCACCAGCAGGGCCGCGCCCAGCGAGGCTTCGGGGCTGTAGCGGAGGACCACCAGCAGGACGGTATCGAGGACCAGCAGTGCGGCACCGGCCCCGAGATAGAACAGGATGCGGAAAGCCCACTGGTCGAGCTCGAACAGCCGGTGGCGGCGCAGCCCGACCGCCATGCCGACATAGATGATGACAAAGAAGCCCAGCGCAAAACGCGGATCAATCAGGGCCGGACGCCCCAGGCTGGCCGGTAGCGCCACGGAAACGATGAAGGCCCCTGCCCCGAGGATCACGGAGAGGCCGAGCCAGCGGGTCGCCGCCATCGCGGCGGGATCCTTGCGACTGGCATAGGCCTGGATCCCGATGGCGACGACGATCAGGATCATCTCGACCACCGTGCCACCCTGACCGGCCAGGTCGAGGCTGGGATTGCCCGGCAGCAGCGGTGACAGCGCCCAGAGCAGGACGCAGGCCGGGGCCAGCAGCATCATCGGCAGGGTCATGACCCGCCGGGGATAGCTCAGGAAGAAGGCGATCATCGCCCCGCCATAGGCGACGGCACCGCCCATGTTCAGCCAGAGGACAGGCGCGAGCACGGCGGCGTCCATGGCCAGCTCGACCGTCGCATGCACCGCCCAGCCGAAGGTGAAGGCCAGCATCGACAGACCGGTCAGGGCAAACAGCCGGGTCGCCAGCTCCCGCGGCCGCAGGGCCCAGACCCAGCCGCAGATCAGCGCCGCGATGAGGCCAAAGGACAGATTGGCCCAGAACTCGACCCCCAGGGTCGACAGGGGCCTGGGCCGGTCTTCGAGCACGACGGTACGCTGCGCGCCCCGGGCGTCCTCAAGTGTCAGCCGCACCGGTCGGGCCTGCAGGGCAGAGGCCACGGCGTCCTGGTGGCGCATTGCGGCATCGCTGAGCGCCTGGGTCGGCTGGCTGTCCTCGGTGGCGAGCGCCCGACCGTCGAGCCTCTTGCCCGCTACGGCGACCAGGGTTTCGCCCACCCGGACACCGGCCCGGGCCGCTGGACCGTCCGGAGCGACGCCCTCGACCTTCAGCGGCCCGTCGGCCGTCCCGGCGGTCAGATCGAGGCCCAGCCAGGCCGGGCCCGTCGACACGCTCACCGCCGCCAGGGCGACGGCGATGCAGAAAAAGACCACCCCGAGCAGAAGGGTGCTGGGAGAGGATACGCGCATGTCACCCCGGCAACTTGAAGGAAGAGAGCCTAGAGGCATTCCGTTACCGCCGTCCACAGCCGAGACCCGTGATCAGTGAACGGCGTTTATGTCAAAGCCCCCCCGGGCGATTGGCTTCCACGGTGCGGCCGGGCAGGCCTGGAACTGGGACAGGGCATAGGGACAGGGATCATAGAGGGTCTCGGTCAGGGCGACGACGACCCGGTCGCACATCAGTTTCGGACAGTGCCCAAGCCCGGGTGCGTGGCAGAAATGTCTGCCATTTTACCTCAAAATGTCCACAAAATGTCTCGACATGCGCGATTTTTTGACCCGTAAATGTCCTTGCCCATGACACTGAAGACAAGGTGGGCTATGATTCAAGAAGCGCGCCGCCTTGCCGCTGCCACCGTGAGCGTGGTGGTGTCGGGCGAGTGGGCCCATGGGCGTGGAAACAGACAGACTATGGCGACGATTCACGATGTGGCCGCACGGGCGGGTGTTTCGCCCAAGACGGTCTCTCGGGTGCTTAATGACCATGAGAGCGTCAGTGCCAAGACGCGCGACCGCGTTCGCGCGGCCATGCAGGACCTCGACTATCAGCCCAGCGCCGTGGCTCGCAGCCTGAGGTCCCAGGCCTCTTCGTCTGTCGGCGTCCTGATGGGCGACCCCAGCGGCGGCTATCACACCCGGGTGCATCACGCCCTTCTGCTGGGCTGTCTGGAGACCGGTCGACACCTGACGGTCGACCTGTTCGACGGCCCTGTCCCGGGCTGGCAGGATCGGATCCGCGCCTTTGTGACCGACGGCGGTATCCGCGAGATGATCCTCCTGCCGCCGGAGTGTGACTTCGGCCCCCTGAAGGCCCTGATGCGCGAGATGGAAGTGCGATGCGTGCTGATCTCGCCGACCAGCCCGGATCCCTATTTCCCGGCCATCGGCATGGATGACCGCGCTGCCGCCCGCGAGATTGTGGAGCACCTGTTTGCCCTGGGCCATACCCGCATCGGCCACATCTCGGGCCATCCCGACCACGCGGCCAGCACTCACCGCCGCAACGGCTTCTTCGAGGCCTATGCCGCACACGGCCTGCCCAAGCCGGGACCCGAGCTGATCGCCGACGGCGAGTTCACCTTCAAGACCGGAGTCGAGGCCGCCAAGGCGCTGCTGGACATCGACGAGCCGCCGACGGCGATCTTCGCGGCCAATGACGACATGGCCGCCGCCACCTGCATGGAAGCCCAGCGCCGCGGCCTGCGAATCCCCGACGACATTTCGGTCGTGGGGTTCGACGACGCGCCGATCGCCGGCGTGATCTGGCCGACCCTGACCACCATCCGCCAGCCGCTGGAACAGATGGCGCTTCGGGCCCTGCAAACCTTCAATGCCTGGAACGCCAACGAGGGGGCCGTGAAGTCGACGGCTCCGTTCCTGGCCCAGCACAGCCTGGTGACACGGGAATCGACCGGGCCTGCCCGGACCGGTCCTCCTCCGCCCCAGCCCAAATCCTGACCCCTGATTGCCCGCCGGCCGAAAAGAGCCGCCGGGCCCTGACACCGCGTAACGGAGGAAACATGAACCGGCAGACACTCCAGGGCTTGGCCCTGGCCCTGATGATCGGCGCGTCCGCGACGGCGTTGAACGCCAGCGCCCAGACCACCGCCCCGGCCTCCGCGACCGCAGCCCAGCCCTGGCTGGATCCAAAGCTTGATGCCGACACCCGCGCCGATCTGGCGGTCAAGGCGATGACCCAGGACGAAAAGCTGACCTTGGTGTTCGGCTATTTCGGGGCCGACATGAAGCCGAAATACACCCGCATCGAGGGATCCCTGCCCGGCTCGGCCGGCTATGTTAAGGGCATCCCGCGCCTGGGCATCCCCGAGCAGTGGGAAACCGACGCCGGCATCGGCGTGGCCACGCAAGGCAGTGCCAAGGAGTTCCGCGAGCGTACCGCCCTGCCCTCGGGCATGGCGACCACCGCCACCTGGAACCCGGAACTGGCCTACAAGGGCGGAGCCATGATCGGCTCGGAAGCCCGCAATTCCGGCTTCAACGTCATGCTGGCCGGCGGCGTCAATCTGGTTCGCGAGCCGCGCAACGGCCGCAACTTCGAGTATGGCGGTGAAGATCCCCTGCTGGCGGCGACCATGGTCGCCGCCCAGATCAAGGGCATCCAGTCGAACAACATCGTCTCGACCATCAAGCACTATGCCCTGAACAACCAGGAGACGGGCCGCTTTATCCTCAGCGCCAATATCGACCAGACCTCGGCCCGGATGTCCGACCTGCTGGCCTTCCAGCTGGCCATGGAGCAGTCGGACCCGCACTCGGTCATGTGCGCCTATAACCGCGTGAACAGCGTCTATGCCTGCGAGAACGACTGGTTGCTGAACACGGTCCTGAAGCAGGACTTCGGGTTCAAGGGCTATGTGATGTCTGACTGGGGCGCGGTGCACTCCGGATCCAAGGCGGTCAATGCGGGCCTCGACCAGCAGTCGGCCGGCGAGGCCTTCGACAAGCAGAACTTCCTGGGCTCGGTGCTTAAGGCCGACCTCGCCAGCGGCGCGGTCAGTGGCGCACGCCTCGACGACATGGCTCGCCGGGTCACCCGCGCCCTGTTCGCCAGCGGCGCGGTGGACAAGCCCGTCAAGATCGCGCCCATCGACTTCACCGCCAACGGCAAGATCACCCAGGCCGATGCGGAAGAAGCCATCGTCCTGCTGAAGAACGACAGGGGCCTGTTGCCCCTGGCGAAAACGGCCAGGACCATCGCCATCATCGGGGCCCATGCCGACGTCGGCGTGCTGTCGGGCGGTGGCTCGTCCCAGGTCTATCCGGTCGGTGGTCGCGCGATGCAGGGCCTGGAGCCCGCCACCTGGCCGGGCCCGGTGATCTACTACCCCTCCTCGCCGATGAAGGCCCTTCAGGCCCGCTATCCCGGCGCGAAGATCACCTTCCATGACGGCAAGGATCCGGCTGCGGCCGCAAAGCTCGCCGCCGCCAGCGATCTGGCCATCGTCTTTGCGGATCAGTGGACCACCGAGTCGGAAGACGTCTGGACCCTGAACCTGCCCAAGAACCAGGACGCGACCATCGCCGCGGTTGCGGCGGCCAACACCAAGACCATCGTCGTGCTCGAAACCGGTGGGCCGGTGCTGATGCCCTGGCTGAATGAGGTCGGGGCCGTGGTCCAGGCCTGGTTCCCCGGGACCAGCGGCGGCGAGGCCATCGCCCGTGTCCTGACCGGTGAGGTCGACGCGTCGGGCCGCCTGCCGGTCACCTTCCCCAAGGACGTGGCCCAGCTGCCGCGCCCCAAGCTGGACGGCGATCCCAAGGCCCCCGAAACCCCGTTCGACGTCGACTACACGATCGAAGGCGCGGCGGTCGGCTACAAGTGGTTCGACAAGAAGGGCCATGAGCCGCTGTTCCCGTTCGGCTACGGCCTGTCGTACACCAGCTTCGGCTATTCGGACCTGAAGACCTCTGAGGCCAACGGCGTGCTGACGGTCAGCTTCTCGGTGACCAACACCGGGACCCGCACCGGCAAGGCCGTGCCGCAGGTCTATGTCTCGCCCAAGGCCGGAGGCTGGGAAGCCCCCAAGCGTCTGGCTGGATTCAAGAAGGTCGAACTGGCACCGGGGGCCAGCACGGTCGTCAGCCTGACGGTCGACCCGCGCCTGGTGTCGGTGTGGGACGACAAGGCCCATGGCTGGTCGATCGCGGCCGGTGACTATGATGTCGCCCTCGGCGCTTCGTCGCGCGCCCTGTCGGTCACCTCGACCGTGACCCTGAAGGCCCAGGCCCTGCCGGTCTCGCCGCGCGCCCGGTAGCCCTCAGGACGGCCTGACCGGCCAACCCCGGTCAGGCCACCGTCCCCTGCAATCTTGCCGGCTCACTCCTCCGCCTGCCGGCCTAAGGCGCGCTGTCCCTGACGGCGCGCCTCTTTCTTGACCATGGCGCGGCCACAGCCCCGGCAGCGGGCCGGATTTCTGAGACTTGGGCCTTCTGGATTTATAATATAATACACCACCCAACCGGTCTCTTTGCGCCGGAGCACATGAGGAGGACGGCGTGAGCGTTATCAGGGTGGGGATCGTCGGCGTCGGCAAGATCGCCAGGGACCAGCACATTCCCGCCATCGCCGCCGATCCGGGCCTGGAGCTTGTGGCGATCGCCAGCCGTTCGCGTCCCGAAGTCGGAGTCCCGGCGTTCGAGACCCTCGACGAGATGCTGGCCGACGGCCCGCCGGTCGATGCGATCGCCCTCTGCACCCCGCCCCAGGCCCGCCGGGCGACCGCCCTGGCCGCCCTGGCGGCCGGCAAGCACGTGTTTCTGGAAAAACCGCCGGGCTCGACCGTCGGCGAGGTCGGCGATCTGGTCGCCCTGGCCGCCGAGCGTGGCGTGACCCTGTTTGCCAGTTGGCATTCTCGCTTTGCCGCCGGGGTGCCGACCGCAAAGGCGTTCCTGGCCGACCGGACGATCCACGCCATCGACATCCAGTGGCGCGAGGACGTCCGCCGCTGGCATCCGGGCCAGACCTGGATCTGGGAAGCCGGTGGCCTGGGCGTCTTCGATCCGGGCATCAATGCCCTGTCGATCCTGACCGAGATCATGCCCAACGAGGTGTTCGTCACCGACGCGCGGCTCGACGTGCCCGAAAACGTCCAGTCGCCGATCGCCGCCCACATGGCCATGACCGACATCGCCGGAACGGCCATCACCGCCGACTTCGACTTCCTGCAGACCGGTCCGCAGACCTGGGACATCACCGCCGTCACAGACCGGGGCACCCTGCGCCTGTCCAGCGGCGGGGCGCAGATCGAGGTCGACGGCCAGCCGGTGGTTCAGGCCAGCGATGCCGAGTATCCGGGGCTCTACAAGCGCTTCGGCGACCTGATCCGCGCCGGGCAGTCCGAGGCCGATATCCGGCCGCTGGCCCTGGTGGCTGACGCCTTCCTGGTCGGACGTCGCGAGCGGGTCGAGGCGTTCGTGGAGTAGGCGATCAACTTACCCCCTCCGCGCTTCGCGCTCCTCCCCCATAGGGGGAAGATGACGTCATCCGCCCCCTATGGGGGCGGACGACCGCGAAGCGGTCAGGTGGGGGCAAGTATTCAGTTCACCTGCCGGGACCGGCCCTCCCAGTAGGGGGCCCGCAGTTCGCGGCGCAGGATCTTGCCGGACGGGTTGCGTGGCAGGACGTCGATGAAGTCGATGGTCTTGGGGGCCTTGAAGGCCGCAATACGGGTCCGGGCGAAGGCGATGATGCTTTCGGGGTCGGGCTCGGCACCGGGCTTGAGCACCACCATCGCCTTGACCGCCTCGCCCCACTTCTCGTCAGGCACCCCGATCACCGCCACCTCGGCCACCGACGGGTGGCCATAGACGGCGCTCTCGACCTCGGCCGGATAGATGTTCTCGGCCCCCGAGATGATCATGTCCTTCACCCGGTCGTGGATGAACAGATAGCCGTCCTCGTCGAGATAGCCGGCATCACCGGTACGCAGCCAGCCGTCGGCATCGACCGTCGCGGCCGTGGCGGCATCCAGCTTCCAGTAGCCGGCCATGTTCGAGGCCGAGCGGGTGGCGATCTCGCCCACCGTATTGGGCGGCAGGGTATTGCCGGCCTCGTCCATCACCTTCAGCTCGACGCCCGGCAGGGGCAGACCGGCCGAGCGCATGCGGGCATTGCCAGCGGGATCATGATCTTCCGGCGGCAGATAGACGATGGTGCCGGTGGTCTCGGTCATGCCGTACTGCTGGCAGAAGCCGCAGCCGAACACCTCGATGCACTCGCGCAGCAGGTCCAGCGGGATCGGGGCCGCGCCATACAGGATGTGGCTCAGGCACGAATAGTCGACCTCGCGGGCCCGCGGCAGGCGCACGACGATCTGCAGGGCGGCCGGGACCATGAACATCTTCGAGATCCGGTCCTGCTCGATGAAGTCCAGCACCTTGAAGGGGTCGAACTCACGGGCCACGACGCCCCTGGCACCGTTCAGCAGGCCGACCAGCCCCCAGCCGCTGCCGCCGATGTGCGAGACCGGCATGGCGACGAGGCTGACATCATTTGGCCCCCACTGGTTCCAGGCCATCGGCTCCTGGGCGGCGCGGCGGCGCAGGCCCAGCAGGTTGTCATGGGTCAGCATCGCGCCCTTGGGCCGGCCCGTGGTTCCGGAGGTATAGAGCTGGATGGCGATGTCGCTGGTGGTGATCGGCACGGCCGGATCGACCGGCGAGGCCGCGTCGCGCCAGGCCTCGAAGGTCTGCAGACTGTTGCCGGCCACGGGCTCCATCAGGATCACCTCGGGCCGCCAGGTCAGCTCGGCCGCGACGGCCTCGATCTGGCCGATCAGTTCAGGGCCGACAAAGACGATCCTGGCATCGCTATCGCCGACGATATAGGCCACCTCCGGCGGGGCGAGGCGCCAGCCGATCGGGGCGGTGATCACACCGGCCTTGGCCGCGCCGAACAGCAGCTCGAAATAGAGGTCGCTGTTCTTGCCGACATAGGCGACGCGATCGCCCTTCTTCAGGCCGGCGGCGATCAGGGCGTTGGCGACCTGGCTGGTCTTGCGGTCGAACCCGGCAAAGGTCGTGTCGCGACCTTCAAAACTGAGGGCAACCGCCTGGCCACGCACCTCGCCGTGATAGCGGGCCACGTCGCCCAGCGTCGGCATACGGTCGAAATCGATATCCACCACCTGTCGGATCTCCCCTGTCTGGCCGCGCCGCGTGACGTGTCGAGCCGTCACTTCCGTCCGCGTCAAACAGATGTTGGAACGACGTTCCGCGCACGGCAAGCCACTCGTAGGGGAAGTCCGCTCAGAACCAGGCCCGAAGCCCGACCACCAGGCTGGATCCGCCGACCCGCTCGCCGGCCGCCCGCGCGTGATCGGCCTCGTCCCCGAAGGCCCGGTGCCGCAGCAGGCCGACATAGGGCGCAAACTCCGGGGTGATCGCATAGCGCAGCCGCAGGCCCAGCTCAGCCTCCTGTCCGTCCTCGGCCAGATAGGTCTCGACCTTGGTCTGCAGCACCAGGCGACCGGTCAGGCGCAGGTCGTGGGCCGCCTCCAGCCGGGCCGACAGGTCGCCGCGATCCGACAGGAAGGCCGCCGCCTTGGTCTCGATCCAGTACGGGGCGAGGCCCTCGACGCCGAGCGTGGCATAGGTCCGCCCCTTCGGCTCGATATCCTGCCTCAGCCCCGCCTGGGCGTCGAAATAGGGACCGATCGGCCAGGACCGCAGGGCCTGAAGCTCGCCGGTTTCCCAGCCTTCGCCGCGCCCATGCTCACCGCGCGCCTTGAGCACCCACCGGCCGGCATCGTTGCCGATCCAGGCCTCGCCCTCGAAGGCGGCCGCATCGGGGCCTTTGCCCGTGCGCAGCTCGGCCTGCTCGGCCAGCACCATCCAGTAGGCGCCGCCGCCGTGCTCCCCGGCCAGGGTGGCGCGGGCGGCGGCCATGCTGGCCGGACTGAACAGGCGGTCGGCGGCGTGATCGCCGGCGGGGGAAACCGCAACCGGCGGCGCGGCGGGCTCCGGCATGGCGTGGCCGGCGTGCGGGTCAGCCGCCGGCACGTGGTGACCCGCATGCGGATCAACCGGCGCGGTCTGCTGGGCCGGCGCAGGGGGCGGCGGCATCTGGTGATGCTCGTGCTGCAGCAGCGCCAGGGCGATCAGCAGGGCCGCACTCATGCGGCGGCTCCGTCCAGCGGCCGCACGGTGACGACATTGAACATGCCCGCATGCATGTGCATCAGCATGTGACAGTGGAAGGCCCAGTCACCCGGCGCATCCGCTGTCAGATCAAAGGCCACCCGGCCGCCCGGCGCGACACTGACCGTATGCTTGCGCGGATTGAGCGGCCCGTGGCCGACATCCACCTCGAAGAAATGGCCGTGCAGGTGGATGGGGTGGGCCATCATGCTGTCATTGACGAGCACCACCCGCGCCCGCTCGTCGCGCTGGAAGGCGATGGGCTTTTTCAGCGGCCCGAAGGCCTCGCCGTCAAAGGCCCACATGAAGCGCTCCATATTGCCGGTCAGGTGGATCTCCACAGTACGGCCGGGCGGGCGTGGATCGGTATTGGGGGTGAGCGCCTTCAGGTCGGTATAGAGCAGCACCCGGTGACCCGCGTCTTCCAGCCCCTGCGGCGGCTCGCCCAGCCGGTCGGCGGGCATCGGCGAGATCGCCTGCACGCCGGGGGTCAGCCTGACCGACGGCGCATTGGCCCCGTCGCGCATGGCCATGCTCATGCCCGACATATCGTGTCCCATCCCGGCATGGGCCGACATGTCCATGCCCATGTCCTTCATGGTGGCCAGCGGCCGGGCCCGCAGCGGCGGGACCGGCGCACTCATCCCTAGGCGGGGCGCGAGGGTAGCGCGGGTCAGGCCCGAGCGGTCCGATGACTCGGCCACCAGGCTGTAGGCGAGGTCCTGCGTCGGCTGGACGATCACGTCATAGGTCTCGGCCGGCGAGATCTGGAACTCGTCGACCTCGACCGGGGCCACGTCCAGACCGTCGGCCTGGACCACCCGCATCGGCAGGCCCGGTATGCGGACGTTGAAGACGGTCATGCCGCCGGCATTGATGAAGCGCAGCCGCACCCGCTCGCCCGGCGTGAACAGGCCGGTCCAGTTGTCCTTGGGCCCATGGCCATTGACCAGATAGGTGTAGGCCGAGGCGGTCACGTCGAGGATGTCGGTGGGATCCATCCGCATCTTCGACCATTCCAGCCGGTCCTTCAGCGACTGGTCGCGACCGGCCAGCAGACCGGCCACCGTCTGCTTGTTGCGGTTGAAATAGCCGGCCTGGGCTTTCAGCTTGCGCATCAGGACGTGAGGATGGGCGAAGCTGAAGTCCGACAGCACCACCACATGTTCGCGATCAAAGGGGGCCGGATCGGGCGTGGCGGGCTCGATGACGATGGAGCCGAACACCCCTTCCTGTTCCTGCATGCCCGAATGGCTATGATACCAGTAGGTGCCGGCCTGCTTGATCTGGAACTCATAGACGAAGGTCTCGCCCGGCCTGATGCCCGGAAAGCTGACACCCGGCACGCCGTCCATCTGGAACGGCACCAGCAGGCCATGCCAGTGGATCGAGGTGTCCTCGTCCAGGGCATTGGTCACCGCCAGCCGGACGGTCTGGCCTTCCTTCAGCCGGATCTGCGGCCCGGGCACGGTGCCGTTGACCGCAATGGCATGGCCCGGCTTGCCGTCGATGGTGACTGCCGCGTGGCCGATGGTCAGGGCGATATCCTCGCCGCTCAGGATCTGGGGCGCGCGGATACCGTCTGACACGCCCGCCCCCGCGCCGGTCGCCAGGGCGGCAACGCCCAGACCTGCAGCACCGGCGAGCACCTGACGACGATCGGGAGACTGGATCACAGCAACGCTCCGGTCCCGGCACGCCCCATAGCGCCCCGAGGTTCCATCCAGCCCGACACTTGGGGTATCACCCGGGCGATGTCCAGAAGCACCCCCGCAACTGTCGCGGCGACCAAGGCCGGGATCGCCTTCGAGCTGGTGACCTATGATTACGACCCCGGTTCCGAGCGGGTCGGACTGCAGGCGGCCGAGGCGCTGGGCGAGGATCCGGCCCGGGTGCTGAAAACCCTGGTCGTGCTGCTGGACGGCAAGCCCGCCTGTGTGGTCCTGCCCTCGGATCGGGAAGTCAGCATGAAGAAGCTGGCCGCCGCCCTCGGCGGCAAGTCGGCGACCATGATGCCCGTGCCCGACGCCGAACGGATCACCGGCTACAAGGTCGGCGGCGTCAGCCCCTTCGGCCAGAAGAAGCGCCTGCCCACCGCCGTGGAAGAGGCCGCCCTCGCCCAGCCCCACGTCTTCGTCAACGGCGGCCAGCGGGGGCTGCAGATGCGGCTGTCACCCGCCGATCTGGTCAATGCGCTGGGGGCGAAGACGGCGTCCATCGTGGCTTGATCAAACCGCCGTTTGTCGCCTATAAGCCGCCCCTTCCTGGCCCGGTTGGGTAGCTCAGATGGTTAGAGCGGTGGATTCATAACCCACAGGTCGGCGGTTCGATCCCGCCTCCAACCACCAGGACCTCACGCCCCGCCGGGCTGTTGCCGGCGACGGGGCGCTTTCTCCCAAACTCAGAAGGTCTTGCGCAGCCGCAGCGACACGAAGGTCCGCGGGTCGATATTGCGCTCTTCGATGAAGGCGATCGCCCGGGTGGTGCGGTCGGCATAGACCGTGCGGCGGAGGTCGAAATTGTCCCACAGGTTCAGCTGGGCCCTGACCGCAAGGCTGGTGGTCGGCTTGTACTCGACGAAGGCCTCGTAATAGTCGGTGCCGCGCCAGGTGTTGGTCTGGTCCGGATCATAGGTGCGCTCGCCCAGCAGCGGCAGCCAGTTGATCCCCCACTCGATCTTGTAGCGGGGCAGGTCCTGCTCGAAGCCGACATTGGCCTGGCTGGCCCGCACGTCCGAGATCGGCCGGGCCTTGCCGGTGGTGGGATCGACGACCTTGGTCTTGTTCCAGTCGTTGCGGAAGGTGAACCGCCCGCCCGGCACGTGCAGCTTGTCCAGCGGCACCACGATATTGACCGACAGCCGGTCCAGGGTGCCGTCGCCGATATTGCCGATGGCTGAAAGGTTGCCCGGCAGCGGCAGACGGTCGATCACGCCGATGATCTCGTCATGACGGTAGCCGACCGAGACGATGCCCTGTCCCCAGAACCGGCCCTCATAGGCCAGTTCCGAGATCCAGCGCTGTTCCGGCTCGAGATCGACATTGCCACCATAGACGGTGTCATTGCCCAGTTCGGCCGAAGCGGCGAAATCATCGAAATCCAGCTGGCCCAGTTCACGCTCGAAGCGGAAGCGCAGCTGGTTGGCCGCCACCGGGGTCCAGGTCACCAGCAGCCGGGGCTTGGCATAGAAGAAGCTCTTGGACTGGGCCGCATCGCCCGACTGTTCGATCTTTGAGGTCTCCAGGCGCAGGCCGCCCTCGACGGTCAGCTTGGGGCTGACCCGCCAGGTGGCCTTGGAGAAGGCCTCGCCGCGGGTTTCCTCGACCTTGACCGAGGCCGACGGCAGGACCACCGGCACGCCGCCCTGGGTGAAGGCCTGGCTGACATCCAGCATGTTGTAGGCGACCTCGCCCCCGGCCTCGAGGGTCAGGCTGCTGGAGTGCTCGTTGCGGACCAGGGCCCGCACGATGGACTCCGACGCATCGCCCTTCGAGGTGAACCTCTGCTTCGGGCGCGCCACGCCGTTCAGCGTCTCGGCATTGAGCGCCTCGTCCTCGGACGTCTCGAACTCGTGGATCAGGCGGGCCTCCAGCGACCATTTTGGCTTGATCACCCGCGTCCAGGTCAGGCCCAGCTCGCCGTTCTTCTCGTCATTGCGATAGTCGTTTTCCCGCAGCGCGGTCGCCGAGCTCTGGCGGCTCCACTGGTTCCAGTCATTGATGCCGTAGCGCGCCGTGGCATCCAGCTTGCCGCCGGCGAACGGGCCGTTGAAATTGCCCCGCACGCTGTTGCCGCCGCCCCAGCTGTCGTTGACATAGGCCTCGTCACGAATGATCGCGCCGCTGCGGTCGCGCCGGACCACGCGGCCCGGACCGTTGGCGTCGCTCGACCCCATGCCGTCCGACAGGGTGATGCCCCAGCTGCGCTCGCCGTCGCGGGCGGTGAACTGGTAGCTGCCGCCATAGATGTCATGGCCGCCGTCGAACAGCATGCTGTTCAGGGTCAGGACCGACTGCCGGCTGGCCGTGGTCTTGAGGATCACGTTCACGATCACCGCATAACCCTGCATGTCGATGCCCGGCGCGCCGCCCCGGATCAGCTCGATGCGGTCAACCTGGCTGGCCGGGGTGCGCGACAGGACGTTGGAGCCGCTGTCGTTCTTGGTGGCCGGGCGGTTGTTGTTGATCAGGATATTGCCGACCGCGCCCTCGAATCCGCGCGCGCCCGAGCCGTTGTCGGCCGAGAAGCCGGGCACCCGGTTGACCATGTCCAGAGCGGTGTTGGGCCGCTGGGCGGCGAAGAACTCGGGCTGGAACACCAGAACGCCGCGCTGGCTGGCGTCGTCCAGCGGCGCTGTAGCCGTCGGACCGGTTGGAACCGGAGCCTGGGCCACCTGCGGCGTCTCGGCGGCCAGGGCGCTGCCGGTGCTCAGGATCAGTGCGGTGGTGGCCAGCAGGATGGTTCTGGTCATCAGGGTCCCCTCAGATTTACTGACGGGAGAACTGCCGGTCTGGACCCTTCACCTCAAGTTACAAGCCGGAAAGGTGGATTACATATCTGACATCATTACAGGACGGTAATGAAACCACAGCGTTGAATGCAAACGTTTCTATTCAAAGACCGTCGTAAACCTGTGCAGGTCTACTGGCTTTCATCGCGTCATCAGCCAGCCGGTCCGAACCGCGCCATCAGGTCATAGGCCTCGCCCGGAAAGATCTGGCACACCCGGGTGACGGGCTCGCCGCCGCGCCAGGTACGGCGGTCCACGACCAGACAGGCGGCGGCCTCGTGCAGGTCGAGCAGGGACGCGATGGCCGCATCCGCATTGACGGCACTGATCCGGCTCTCGGCTTCTGTCCAGGCGATGTTTTCCAGCAGCCAGGCCCCCGGCGGAACGGTCGCGAGGTCGGCCAGGGCGGCGTCAGGCGCGGCGACAAGGGCGATCAGGCGCCGCTCAAGGGCAAAGGGCCGCCCCGCCGCATCATGCACGCCCTCGATCTCCAGCAGCTCACCGCCGGCCGCCAGGACTACCTCGTCAGGCAGGGCGGGATCGGGGCTGCGCACCCGGCTCAGCCGCAGGCGAAAG
Organism: Caulobacter sp. HMWF025; assembly: GCF_003060965.1. Classification (GTDB taxonomy): domain Bacteria; phylum Pseudomonadota; class Alphaproteobacteria; order Caulobacterales; family Caulobacteraceae; genus Caulobacter. Next base: position 14,030 of record NZ_QAII01000044.1, read on the forward strand.
CCATAGGCCTCACCCCGGCTCCGGATCGTGGAGGGGATGTCGGGGATGTTCAGGACCGGCGCATGCACCTTCGGCCGGGCCACGAAGGATCCTGCCCGCTTGCGCCGCACGATCAGACCGGCCTCGACGAGGGCGGCCATGGCCTTGCTGACCGTCATCCGCGCGCAGCCATACTGGGCCATCAGTTCGGTCTCGAACGGCACGCGATAGTCGGCCGGCCAGGCCCCCGAGCGGATCTGCCCTTCGATGTCCTCACGGATACGCTGATGCAAAGACAGGGCCCTGGTCACCCGGGAACACTCCGAAACCTTGGCCTCGAACGCTGGACTCGCGCCGTCGCCTTGCAATATGTCTATACATATTAGAGCCGGCCACAAGCGGTCCGGTGCCCTCCAGAAGGCCTCGTGACCATGGTCGTGCTGCATCCGGGCGAGGTCTTCCTCGTCGAATGGAAGAAGGTCTATCGCGGCGCGCCCGCACGGCTGCCCGAGGCCGCCTGGCCGGTGATTGCCCGCAGCGCTGAAGCCGTCCGGCGCATCCTCGACCGGGGCGAGCCGGTCTACGGGATCAATACCGGCTTTGGAAAACTGGCCAGCGTGAGGATCGGCGACGGGGATCTGGAAACCCTGCAACGCAACATCGTGCTGTCACACGCCGCCGGCACCGGCGAGCCCTCCCCCGTAGCGGTGGTCCGCCTGATGCTGGCCCTGAAACTGGCCAGTCTGGCTCAGGGGGCCTCGGGCGTGCAGGTCGAGACCGTGAAGCTGCTGGAGGCCATGCTCGAAAAGGGCCTGACGCCGGTCGTGCCCTGCCAGGGCTCGGTCGGGGCCTCGGGCGATCTGGCCCCTCTGGCCCACATGGCTGCGACCATGATCGGGGTCGGAGAGATCTTCGTCGACGGCGTTCGCCGCCCCGCTGGAGAGGCCCTGGCCGAGGCCGGCCTGTCGCCCCTGACCCTGGGCCCCAAGGAGGGTCTGGCCCTGCTGAACGGCACCCAGTTCTCGACCGCCAATGCCATGGCCGCCCTGTTCGAGGCCGAGTTGCTGTTCCAGTCGGCCCTGGTCACCGGGGCCCTGTCGACCGAGGCCGCCAAGGGCTCGGACACCCCGTTCGATCTGCGTATCCACCGCCTGCGCCGCCATGTCGGCCAGATCGAGACCGCTTCGGCCCTTCGCGAGCTGATGGCCGGCTCGGCGATCCGCGCCTCGCACCTGAAGGAGGACGAGCGGGTCCAGGACCCCTACTGCCTGCGCTGCCAGCCCCAGGTGATGGGCGCGGCCCTCGACATCCTGCGCCAGGCCGCCTTTACCCTGGCCAATGAGGCCAATGGCGTCTCCGACAATCCGCTGATCTTCCCCGGCGAGGGGGACCAACCTGACGAGGCCCTGTCTGGCGGCAACTTCCACGCCGAGCCGGTGGCCTTCGCCGCCGACATCATCGCCCTGGCCGTCTGCGAGATCGGCTCGATCGCCGAGCGCCGCATCGCCATGCTGGTCGACCCGGCCCTGTCCGGCCTGCCGGCCTTCCTGACGCCCAGGCCGGGCCTGAACTCGGGCTTCATGATCCCGCAGGTCACGGCCGCAGCCCTGGTCTCGGAGAACAAGCAGAAGGCCTATCCGGCCAGCGTCGACTCGATCCCGACCTCGGCCAACCAGGAAGACCATGTTTCGATGGCCGCCCACGGGGCCCGTCGCCTGCTGGCCATGGTCGAGTCGGCCACCGCCATCCTCGGCATCGAGCTGCTGGCGGCGGCGCAAGGCTGCGACTTCCACGCCCCGCTGAAATCCAGCCCGACCCTGGAGGCCGTCCGCGCCCTGCTGCGCAAGCAGGTGCCGCACCTGACCGACGACCGCCACTTCCACCCGGATATGGAGGCCGCCAACCTGCTGGTGCGGTCCGGCGCGGTGATCGGCTCGGCAGGGGACCTGCCGGGGGTCTGCTGACCGGGCCTGATCGGAGGTGCGACAAGGCGGCGCGCGGCGAATGTCGCAGTGGCTGGTGCCCGAGTCGCTCTTGATCCTTGGCGGGGTTGATGGAGACCCCCCATGCCCCGCCCGAT
>NZ_QAII01000005.1 GCF_003060965.1 Caulobacter sp. HMWF025
GTAGTGGCGATGCTCGGGCGTTTGTTGTTCAGCCATGCAGCACCCCTAGCTATCATCCCGACCGATGAGCGCCACGCTGTAGAAGCCGTTATCCTGGAGGGTGTTCATCACCTCCATGAAGGCCCCATAGCGCGTCTTTTCGTCAGCACGGATGAAAATACGCTCCTTGGTCGGATCGCGTTTGCCGATGTTTTTGGCGAGGTCCTGCCCCATCTCGTCGATCGTGGTCGGGAAGTCTCCGATGAAGACCTGACCAGACTCCTTGATGGAGATATAGACCGGCTTTGGCGGGTTTTGCGATGCTTTCGCGACCGCCGGCGGCAGGTTAACTTCGACCGACACGGAGGCGAGCGGAGCCGCCACCATGAAGATGATCAGGAGAACCAGCATAACGTCCACGAAGGGCGTAACGTTGATCTCGCTGTTCTGTTCGACGTTAAACCTGTCGCCCCCACCGCCTGAGAGTTTGGCGGCCATCGGTCTTACGCCCCTTTGTCGAGCTGACGCGAGATGGCGTTCATCAGTTCAGCAACGAAACCTTCCGAGCGGGTGCCGTAGCCGGAGATGCGGGTCTGGAAGTAGTTGTAGAAGATAACCGCGGGAATAGCGGCGAACAGACCGATACCGGTGGCGAGCAGCGCTTCGGCGATGCCGGGGGCGACGACGGCCAGGTTGGTCGTGTTGGTGTTCGCGATGCCGATGAACGAGGTCATGATCCCGTAAACGGTACCGAACAGACCGATGAACGGACCGGCCGAACCGACCGAGGCCAGGAACACCATGCCGCCCGACAGACGCTTAACCAGCGAGGCTTGCACCGCGTTGATGGCGTAGGTCGCACGCGAGATCGTGGAGTCGCGGTGCTCGCCGGCAACGGCCAGGCCAGCTTGACGCGACAGTTCGACTTCCTGGGCAGCCGCGGCGGCCATGTCGGCCATCGGGTTGCCTTCGAACTCTTCCGACGAACCGATCCGGGCGATGTCCGCGATCGAGCGGGCGCCGCGGAAGGCTTCGAGGAACTTGTCCGACTGCTTGTTGAGGGCACCGAACTCGAAGAACTTCGTGAGCAGCAGGACCCACGAGAACACCGAGGCCAGCAGCAGGCCGATCATGACGACCTTAACGACGGCGCCGGCGGCCATGAACATGCCGACCGGGGTCAGCGAGTGGGCTTCCTTCTTGGGCTCGGCAGCGGCTGCGTCTTCAGCCGGGGCCGGAGCAGGAGCTGCAGCGGCATCAGCGGCCGGGGCAGCGGCGCTTTCGGCGGCGGCCGGGGCGGGAGCCGCGGCGTCCTGAGCGAAAGCCGGGGCGCTCGCCATCAGCGCGATAGCGCCGACGAGAGCGATGAGGGGGGTCTTCCGTTTAATGTCGAGCATCTGTCGCCAGTTCCTGATTGGTCTAGCACGTTTGGACCGAGGGTCGTCGCGCGAGAGCGTCTCCACCCTAACTCTGAATAGCCCGCCAGGAGATCGATTGCTCTCCCAAACCCGGCAGACCCGCTTCGCTGCGCTCGATCCGTTACGCCCTTCACGAGGTACATGGCCTCCAGAAGGATCGTTTCGAAGCGCGAGTGACCGAAGCCCCTGTGTAGCGGCTTTGATCTTACCGCAATGTTAGAATTGCGGCAGGGGTCCTTTGGCAACCCCTTTTCGCACCGTCAAGGGGTTCTTCTGGGCATAAAATGATCGCTCCGTCCGCTCAGGGACGGTTGTTGCTGCAATGCACAAAACGATAAACAGGAAACAGGGGCGGTTTTTCCCTGCCAACGGGATTATTCACGCTGCAGTGCAGCATGAGAACAAAACGTCGGTCGCTGAAAGGCAACTTCCGAGCCTGGTGCACGCCGAGGGCCCGTGAACGGAATGCGGCGGCCGCATACCGGCGGCAACGGGCCCGGATAGCGACGGCAAAGCTCTGCATCCGACCGCGAAAACCGGCCTGTCTCGGCAGAAAAGGCGAGAAAAGTGGTGCCTGGGGGCGGATTCGAACCACCGACACGCGGATTTTCAATCCGCTGCTCTACCAACTGAGCTACCCAGGCCCTTGAGCCTTTGGCGGTTGAAAACCGCTCTGGCACCCGCCGTTCAGCGGGGAGCCGCGTCTATAGGCGAGGCCGATTTGGTTGTCCAGCGCCGTTCGATCATTCCCTGTGGAAGTCTTCAGAGAGAGGATTTTCATCCTCGTCATCGGTCGCAGGGACCACATAGCGATCGGACAGCCACCGGTTCAGATCGATGTCCGAGCAGCGCTTCGAGCAGAACGGACGAAAGCCGGGATCGACCGGCTTGCCGCAGATGGGGCAGCCACTGCTCATGTTGCAGACACCTCAATACGATCAACCGGCCATCCTTCCACCGCCAGGACGGCGAATCTGCGACCCAGCCGGTCGGCCAGGGCCGCATCGAGCGGCGCAAAGGCCTCCGCGACCGACGGGGCGCAGCGGGCCGAGAATCGCCCACCGGGGTCGGCGCGCCCTTCCCGCTCCAGCGCCCGGGCCAGCCTGCGGGCCACGGCTTCGGGCAAGGCCCGGCCGTCGGCGTCCAGAAGGCGGTCCAGAATCGAACGGCCGCGACGGGGCACGGTCATCTCCAGGGTGCCGAACCGGCTGATCGCCCCGATCGCCACGCCCGGATTGTCCGGCGCAAAGGCGTTGCGGGCCGCCGTGGTCAGGGCCTGGCCGTCATGGCCCCGTCCGACGAGGTCGAGGATGACAATCCCGCCCAGCCCCTTCAGGCGCAGGATACGGGCCGCAAGGCCCAGCGCCGCCATATTGGCCTGTCGCGCTGCGCGCTTGGCGTCCGCGCCTTCCCGGGCCCCCAGATCAACGTCGATGGCCACCAGGGCCCGGGTCGGCTCAACACTGATGTCCCCGCCCCCGGGCAGGGGGAAAACGGTCTCCAGTGCTTCGGCCTCTGCGGCTTCCACCGCCTCGAGGGCGGCCGGGCCGGTGGTGGGCGAGCCGGACTTCACGTGAAGACGCAGCAGTTGTTCCACGGTCAGGGCCGGTTCCAGGATCCTGGGCTCGCCCTCGCCTTCGGCGATGAAGCGCGCGACGGCAGACTTGCCCCGGCGCGAAGCGGTGCGAATTTCGATCTCGACCAGGCCGCCTTCAACCAGGCGGGGCATGTCGGGCCGCAGGGGCAGCAGCACGTCCTGGCCACCGGGCAACTGGACGAAGGCACTGGCGAAGGCCTTTTCGATCCGGCGGATCCGGGCAACGCCACGGACGCCGTCCTGGTCCAGCACATCGTCGTCAGGCCAGGACACCATCAGGCGCTCGGGGCGGCCGTCGAGGGTGACGACCCCGACCGTCTCGCCGACACCCTTGTAGAGATAGGCGCGCCGCTCGCTCATCGCGTGCTCCAGCCCAGGCCGTTGAGGAGGTTCAGCGTCTCGTAGAGCGGCAGGCCGACGACGCCGGTATATGAACCGTGCAGGTCGATGATGAAGCCGCCGGCCCGGCCCTGGACGGCATAGCCGCCGGCCTTGCCGTGCCATTCGCCGCTGGCCAGATAGTCATCGCGGTCCATGGCCGACAGAACCCGCATCTGGACCCGGGTCTCGACCAGCCGCGAAGCCTCGCGGCCGTCCGGGGCGACAAGAGCGACCGCAGTGAGAACCTTGTGATTGCGGCCGGACAGCAGATCGAGGCACCGACGGGCCTGATCTTCGCTTTCGGCCTTCGGCAGGATCCTGCGTCCGACGGCCACGACCGTATCGGCCGCCAGGACATAGTCCCCCGCCGAGCGGCCAGCGACGGCGCGGGCCTTCTCGCGCGCCAGACGCAGGGCGTGGAGACGCGGCGTCTCGTCACGCAGCGGGCTTTCATCGATATCGGCGGGATCAACCCGGTCGGGCGAAACGCCGACCTGCGCCAGCAGGTCAAGGCGACGGGGGCTCGCGCTGGCCAGAACCAGCGCCGGCTGGACGGCCGTCGGCGCGGTCACAGCCTTTACTTGAACCGGTAGGTGATACGACCCTTGGTCAGATCATAAGGGGTCATTTCGACCAGCACCTTGTCACCGGCCAGAACCCGGATGCGGTTCTTGCGCATCTTGCCGGCGGTGTGGGCGATGATCTCGTGGGCGTTTTCCAGCGTCACGCGAAAGGTCGCGTTCGGCAGCAGTTCGCTGACCGTACCGGGAAACTCGAGAAGTTCTTCCTTAGCCATCAGGCCTCTCAAAAAGAGCGAAACAAATAGCCGAACGGACGCGCCCGACTCCGGGGTCGAGACGCGGTCCGTTGCAGCGAGGCGCCTCTATAGCGCATTCACCCCCCGAACGTCGATGGTGCGCCGAAACGTTGCTTGATGGCCCTGGCCAGACCGTCGCGGACCTCGCGATAGGCCTCCAGCCGGGCCTCGCGCGAGCCGTCCACGAGGGTCGGGTCATGGGTCGGCCAGTACTCGATCTCGACCGCCCGCCCCCGGGCCATCTCGACCGCCCGGTGCTGGGCCTCCGGCGTCAGCGACACCACGACGTCGAACGAGCCGTCCTCGAGCTCGCCGAAGGTCTTGGGTCGGTGGCCCGTTACGTCCAGCCCCAGCTCGTCCATGACCGCGATCACGAAGGGGTCGATCCCCTCCCCGTCCGGATCCCCGCGCAGGCCACACGAATCGACGAAGGCCCGGATGCCGTAGAAGCGCTTGAACAGCGCTTCAGCCATCGGCGAACGCACCCGGTTATAGTTGCAGGTGAAAAGGACGGCGTCCGGCAGAGCAGGCAACGCGCCCTATCCTCGCCAGTGCAGCGCGCAGATCAGGGTGAACAGCCGGCGAGCCGTGTCGAGGTCGGTCTTGACCTTGCCGTCGAGACGCTCGCGCAACAGCGAGGAGCCCTCGTTGTGCAGGCCCCGGCGGCCCATATCCAGGGCCTCGATCTGCTGGGGCGTCGAGTTGCGAATGGCTGAATAATAGCTGTCGCAGATCATGAAGTAGTCCTTGATCACCCCCCGGAAGGGCGACAGGGACAGCAGGTGACGGCGCTCATAGTCCGGCCCGGCGATGTCGAAGGCCAGCCGGTTCTCGATCAGCGACAGCTTCAGGTCATAGGGCCCGCCCTGCGCCTCGGCCGGCTCGAAATAGTTCGAATCGAGCAGGTCAAAGATCGCGACCTGACGCTCCTGCTCCTGGTCGCGCGACGCGGCCGCGAGGCTGTCCTCGTCGATGAGGATGGACTTCAGGTGTTGGGTGGCGCGGTCGTGAGTCATCTTCCGCGGCAGCTTTGCGCGTCAGGTTCCGGAAGGCAACCGGCCAAGCCGGATTTGCGCGGAAAGCGCGTGGGCCGGCAGGCCCTCGGCCGTGGCCAGGGCCACGGTATGCGGGCCGAGGATCCCGAAGGAGGCCTCGCTGCAGCGGGCGATCGAGGTGCGCTTCAGGAAGTCATAGATCGACAGCCCGGACTGGAACCGCGCGGCCCGGCTGGTGGGCAGGACGTGGTTGGATCCGGCCACATAGTCGCCGATGGCTTCCGGCGTCATGCGCCCCAGGAAGATCGCCCCGGCGTGACGGACCCGGTCCGAGAGCTGCTCGGGCTCATCAACGGCAAACTCGACGTGTTCGGGCGCGATGGCGTCGACCAGGGCCGGGCTCTCTTCGAGTGGGGCGATGATCACCGCGCCGTGGTCACGCCAGGAGGCGGCGGCGTCGGTCCCGGTCGCCAGGGTCTTCAGACGCTCGAGCACGGCCGCCTCGACGGCCGTGGCGAAGGCCGGATCGTCGGTGATCAGGATCGACTGGGCGGCCGGGTCGTGCTCGGCCTGGCTCAGCAGGTCGGCGGCGATCCAGTCGGGATTGTTCTTGCCGTCGGCGACCACGACGATCTCGGACGGCCCGGCCAGGGCGTCGATGCCGACGACGCCGTACAGCCGGCGCTTGGCGGCGGTGACATAGGCGTTGCCGGGACCCACGATCTTGTCGACCGGCTGGATCGGCCCGGCGCCATAGGCCAGGGCGGCCACGGCCTGGGCTCCGCCGATGCGCCAGATCTCGGTGACGCCGGCTTCCCTGGCGGCCGCCAGCACTGCCGGTTGCAGCTTGCCGGGCGGCGTGACCATGGCGATGCGGTCCACCCCGGCCACCTGGGCCGGCACGGCGTTCATCAGCACGGTCGAGGGATAGGCGGCGCGACCGCCGGGCACATAGACGCCCACGGCCTCGATCGGCGTCCAGCGCCAGCCCAGCTCGACACCCTCCTCGTCGGTCCAGGCCTGATCGGCGGGCCTCTGGCGGGTGTGATAGGCGCGAATACGACGGGCTGCGAAGGCGATCGCCTCACGGACCTCGGCGGGCGTCTGCGCGGCACCGGCCTCGATCTCTTCGGCGGTCACCCGAACACTGTCTTCGGTCAGCTCGACACGGTCGAACCTGCGGGTCAGGTCCAGCACTGCGGGCAAGCCGCCGGTGCGAACGGCCTCGAGAACCTCGGCGACGGAGGCGTCGACATCGGCCGGCGATCCCCGGGGCTCATCGAGGAAAGCCTTGAAGGCGGCGGCGAAACCAGGGGCGGAGAAATCGAAGCGACGCATGGGCGTGTAGATGCGGTTTTTTGCGGGCGACACAAGGGGCTTGGCCGCCTGCCCGCGCATTTCAGCCGCCCCGGCCTTCAGGACGACGGCCCGACGCTAAGGGATCCCGCCGACCCTAGCCCAGTCCGGCATAGACCAGGGTGGCCGCCCCGAAGCTGAGCCCGAGAAACACGACCACCAGGGTCAGACGCCCCCAGTCAAGACAAGGACCGCCGTGACGCAGCACCGGCAGTTCAGGCTTGGTGATGTCGCACGTACGGAACAGCAGCGACTGGGCCTCGCCCGTCGCATAGGTCTTCCTGGCCATGTCGGCCTCCCTGACGTCCGCGCCTCTGACGGGCGCGTGGCGTTAACCTAACACTGATCGCCTCTCAGGCGAATTCTCCGCCGATCACTAGCGCGTGGGACGAATTGCAAGCATCGGCCCTGCCCGCAAAACCGGCAGAATCTTGACATGCCCAGAACTTGATCAGGGTGGTGGATTGATGACCATCAGGGCTGCGCAGCGGCCCGGCTAAAGGGTCTCAGTCCGGATGGCCGGGACGGCGCGGGGTTGTCCAGGCTTCGGATACGTCGGCCAGGGCGACATCGACACAGTCAACGGCGACGCGCAGATCGCCGCCACCGGCAAAGGTCAGGGTCACCGTGCCGCCCGGGGCCTCGCCCGGTTCGAAACCGATGGCCAGGAGTTCAACAACGGCCCCCTTGGCATCGCGCCGCAGGTTGCGGGCCTGGACGCCGGAGACATCGCCCAGCTGCAGGGCCGAGCGCAGCCGCTCGCCCTTGTTGCCCCGGCCTGCAGCCTCCCAGCGGAAGCGGTTGCAGACCAGGGTCAGGGTCCGGGCGTGGGTGTCCCAGCGAATGTCGCCGATCTTGGCGACGGCATCCTGCAGGGCCGCCGAGATCACCGCCAGATCGGCGGCGTCCTGGGCCAGAAGTCGCAGGGCGGGGACGGCCTTGGCCATGGCTAGAGCTCGGCCTCGCCACTGCCCTTCAGCCGCCGGACCTGGGCCCCGCAGGCCGTGAGCTTTTCTTCGAGACGCTCGAAGCCGCGATCCAGGTGATAGATCCGCGAGACCACGGTCTCGCCGCTTGCGACCAGGCCGGCGATGACGAGACTGACCGAAGCCCGCAGGTCGGTGGCCATGACTTCCGCGCCTTCCAGCTGGCTGACGCCGCGCACGCGGGCCTCACCGCCCGACACCGAGATATCGGCGCCCAGACGCATCAGTTCCGGGGCATGCATGAAGCGGTTCTCGAAGATGGTCTCGCGCACGTGGCTGTCGCCGTCGGCCACCGTCATCAGGGCCATGAACTGGGCCTGCAGGTCGGTCGCGAAGCCCGGATAGGGCGCGGTTTCGAGATCGACGGCCTTCAGCCGCCCGGCACCGCGCCGGATGATGACCCCGTCGGCCGTCGGCTCGACCTCGACCCCGGCCTCGACCAGCTTGTCCAGCAGGGCATCGATCAGGCCCGGACGGGCATTGGTCAGGCGTACCTCGCCACCGGCCATGGCGGCGGCGACGGCATAGGTGCCCATCTCGATCCGGTCCGGGATCACGGCATGGGTGGCCCCGTGCAGGCGCGGCACGCCGGTGATGGTGACGGTCGGCGTGCCTGCCCCCTCGACCTTGGCCCCCATGGCGTTGAGGCACTCCTGCAGGTCAACCAGTTCCGGCTCGCAGGCGGCGTTGTGCAGGACGGTCACGCCGTCGGCCAGGACGGCCGCCAGCATGGCATGTTCGGTAGCACCGACCGAGACGAACGGGAAGCTGATCTCAGCCCCTTTCAGGCCGCGCGGGGCCTGGGCGTAGACATAGCCCTCGTGCAGGTCGATCTTGGCCCCCAGGGCCTCCAGGGCCTGCAGGTGCAGGTCGACGGGACGGGCCCCGATCGTGCAGCCGCCGGGCAGGCTGACCTTGGCCTGGCCGGTGCGGGCCAGCAGCGGACCCAGGACGTTGAACGAGGCGCGCATCTGGCGCACCAGGTCATAGGGCGCAAAGCCGCTGGTGATCTCCGGGGCGTGCAGGATCGTCTGCTGGCCGTCGGGACCATCGCTCTCGGTGACGCTGACGCCCAGCCGGCCCAGCAGCTTGCCGAGGAACCGGGTGTCGGCCAGACGCGGCATGTTGGTCAGGCGCAGCGGCTCGTCGGTGAGCAGGCTGGCCGCCATCAGCTTGATGGCCGAGTTCTTGGCGCCGCTGACGGGGATTTCCCCGAAGAGCTGCACGCCGCCGATGATGGCGATACGATCCAAATCACGTCCCTCGAACGCGCGACGAGCCCCTCGCCGCGCGGGTCACATGTGAGGGGCGGGTTCTATCCGTTGCAAGAGGGCTTGCAAGGCCTGCGCATCAAATGGCTGCCGAAAGGTCATAGGGGCGACCATCCGGCCAATGCAGGCCATGGGTCAGGCTGGCGAGGTCCAGGGCCACCTGGGCCAGTTCCAGGGCCTTGCGGAGCGCCTCCAGGCCGTCACGGCCGAACGCCGCCTTGCCGTGCGCCGTCCCGAACGGCCCGCCGCCGCCGACCAGCCGCACGGCGCAGGCCGTCTCGGCGCTGCCCTCCACCGCAAACGGCGAGGAAATTTCGAGAACGAGTTCACCCTCCGCGCCGTCGGCATGGGCCGTGCCCACCAGGGTCCGGACGACGGCATAGGGCTCGGGTGCCCCGGCAGCGACCGCCAGGGCCCGCTCGCCCGAGTCGGCCGGGGGCCGCGCCGCCACCTTGCGCTTGCGGAGATTCGTCCGGAGCGCCTCGGCCAGCCGGGCCTCGCGGGCAGATTTTTCGTCCTGAACAGCCATTCCGGATGGGGTGCGGCGACGAAGTCTGTGGGTCAAGTCGCTTTTGGGCTTTGCATCCACGATTTGGCTCGCTATACGCCCCCTCCTCTTCGCCGCGGTAGCTCAGTGGTAGAGCGCATCCTTGGTAAGGCTGAGGTCCAGGGTTCGAGTCCCTGTCGTGGCACCATGGTTCCCCAATCCCTCAAAGGATTGGGGAACCACCTACTCTTCCGAAAATTCAGGCGTCTTCAGGTTCGGGTCCGGGCAGCGCTTCATCCTGCCCGTCGCAGGGCCTGCCGGAGCGGCGGATTTGGCCGATGGCCCGATCAGGCCAGGATGATGTCGGACAGGGTCAGGGCGGCCCGGTTGCCGAGCAGAGCGATCTGGACCTGGTCGCTGGCGTCGCCGCCGGTGGCGTCGACATAGAGCGCGCCCGTCGCATTGTCATAGCGAAGCACCGCCTCGCCGGCCGCGGTTTCCGGAACCCAGGTCGAGGCCCCTGCCGCCAGGCCGACCAGGCTGGTGATGCCGAAACTGGTTCCGCTCAGCAGGATCTGGTCGACGCCCACCTGGAAGTCGATGATCCGGTCCACACCCAGCCCGGGCGCATCGAAGTAGAATCGGTCGGCCCCGCCGCCACCGGTCAGCACGTCAGCCCCGCCCTTGCCGGACAACAGGTCCGCGCCGGCGGCTCCGGTCAGGGTGTCATTGCCGGCCCCGCCGTAGAGCCAGGTCCCCGAAGCATTGGCGAAGCCCTGGAAGTTACCCGAGCCGACATAGAGCAGCTCCTCGACATTCGCCTGGGCCCGGGCGCTGCCCAGAGAGGTCAGGATACGGTCCCAGCCTTCTCCGGCCAGTTCCACGACGGTGTCACCGCTGTGATCGACATAGTAGACGTCGTCGCCATGGCCCCCGATCAGCCGGTCCGCCCCGCTCCGGCCGTCCAGGACGTCCGAGCCGGCCCCGCCGGTAATCACGTTGTTCAGACTGTTGCCGAAGCCCTGGAAACCGCCCGTTCCGCTGAAGGTGAGGTTCTCGACATTGGCCGCCAGGGCATAGGCCTGGACCGACGTCCGAACCGTATCAAGGCCTTCATTGAGACCTTCGATCACGGCATCGCCGACATTGTCGACGACATAGGTGTCATTGCCCAGCCCGCCGACCAGACGGTCCGCGCCACCGCCGCCGTCCAGCACATCGACCCCGTTGCCGCCGGTGATCAGGTTGGCAAGACCGTTGCCGGTCCCCCTAAAGGCCGCTGAACCGGTATAGGTCAGGGCCTCGATCTCGGCCCCCAGGGTATAGGCGGCCGCTGTGGTGCGGACCGTATCATAGCCCTCATCCGCCAACTCAACGATCACATCGGTGGAGCTGTCGACGATGTAGATGTCGTTACCCGCCCCGCCGATCATGGTGTCAGCACCGGCCTGACCATCCAGCAGGTTCACGCCGGCATTGCCGACGAGAACCTGGGCATAGGCATTGCCCGTGAGATTGATCGCGGTCGTACCGAAGACGGCCCGGAGTTCCTCGATCGACAGCCCCGTCGCTAGGGCGAAGGAGGTCGAGGTGACGACCGTGTCATAGCCGCTGCCGAAGGACTCGACGATAACGTCCCGCGTGGTGTCGACACGGTAGACATCGTCGCCGGCCCCGCCCACCAGGCTGTCGCCGCCGCTTCCGCCATCCAGGGTGTCATTGCCCAGGCCGCCGCGCAGCGTATCGCCGCCGCTTCCGCCGGTCAGGCTGTCGGCAAAGGCCGTACCGATCAGGATCTCGATGGACTTCAGCGTATCCACACCGTCGCCGCCGGTATCCTGGGCCGTCAGCAGAGCCAGGCTGACCGACACGCTTGCCGAGGCGCCCAGATAGGTGAGTGTGTCGGTACCCCCGCCGCCGTCGATGCGGTCATCGCCGGCACCGCCCTGCAAGGTATCGTCACCCGCCCCGCCGCTGAGGGTATCGTCACCCTCGCGACCGGTGAGGGTGTTGTTTTCAGCGTCACCGGACAGCCGGTCCGCGCCGGTTCCGCCGGCCACGTTCTCTATCGAGGTCAGGTTGAGGCGGCCAAAGCCGATATCCTGCAGGCGGCCACGGGCCGCCAGATCGACGCTGAGGCCGACCGCGACCAGACCCAGGTCCAGCGTATCGATCCCTGCCCCGCCATCGATGACGGTATCGGCGATCCGGGGCGGCGAAAGGTCGGCGTCGACGCCGTACCAGAAGAAGTCATTGCCTTCGCCGCCATAGGCCGTATCGGCACCGTCGGCCACGTGCAGGCTGTCGACACCGGCACCGCCGTAAAGCAGATCGTCCCCGGCCCCGCCGCGCAGGGTATCGGAGCCGTCGCCGCCCGACAGGGTGTCGCGACCGGCTCCGCCCTTTAGGGTGTCGTTGCCCTCAAAGCCCTGAGCATCAATGCCCTCGAACGAGATCAGGGCCGACGCGTCCAGCAGGTCGCCCCCCGCGGTCCCCGAGTAGTGGATGGTGCGCGGGGCCAGGCCCGTCGCTGAAAGGTCTCCGGCAAAGGTCACCAGGCGACCGCTGACCGCCAGTTCCTCGACACCCGAAACCAGCAGGTCGCTGACCCCGTCGCCGTCCAGTTCCGCCAGCAGCGTCTTGCCGTCCGGACTGACGGTGAACGCCAGGGCCGGCCCATTGGCGATTTGCGGCAGGGCGATGGACAGAACGTCGAGGCCGGCCCCGCCGACGATCGTCCGGATGTTGGACGCCGGGTCATAGGTCAACACCCCGCCGGCCGCCGCATAGGTGTACAGCGCACCCGGCGCGACCACGGTCTTGTCCGAGAAGCGCAGGAACTCGACGCCGGTCAGGGTGTCGACCCCGTCAAAATTGCCGGCGCGCAGATCCTTGATCCGCAAGGCTCCGCCATCCAGCACGGTGATCTGATAATCGGTGGCGAGACCGGAGAAGAAAGCCGTATCGACGCCCAGACCACCGATAATGCTGTCGTTGCCGCCCCCGCCGTAGAGGGTGTCACTCCCGGCCTGCCCCTGCAGCGTATCATTGGACGCGTGGCCCACAACGATGTCGGGGGCCGCGCCGCCGGTCAGGGCCTCGGACCAGGGCGAGCCCTGCACGTACAGCCCCGTCGCCAGGTCAACGAGCCGGCCCTCCATGTCGGAGAACTGGATGTATTCCACCGACGACAGGTGATCCGCCCCGCGCCAGGCCTCGGGGACATTGACGAAATAGCCGCCGTGGCCGTCCGAATAGATGTCGTAGTCGGCCCTCGCGCCGGAATAGATGACCTTGTCGATGCCGTTGCGGCCGTACATCTCGGCACTGCCGCCGAAGGCCGTGCGGAACCCGGCCCCGGCCAGGAAGGTGTCGTTGCCCGTTCCGCCGGCCTGGGTGCTGCTGATCCGGTTGTCGAGGGCCAGCCCGGCACTCGAATCCGCCACGGTCAGCCCATCGATCGCATAGGCGCGGATGTAGTCGATCTGGAACGGCGACGCCGCCAGGGCCGCCGCATCCGGAACATTGAAGCCCCCGCCGAACCCGCCGCCGACCGCCAGATTGACCAGCATGTACATCGGCTGGTGCAGATCGGCCGGCGTGGCCACGCGCAGCACCTCGACGCCGTCGATGTACCAGACGATGTCCGTGTCGCTCCAGAGCAGCCCATAGGTATGGAAACTGGTCGCCGCGCCCTGCGTGTAGGCGGTTTCCGTCGCAACACGGCCGGGCAGCAGGGCGTCGTGCAGCGTAACGAAGCTGGCGTCCGGATTGATCCCGATGGCTTCCAGGATGTCGATTTCCGGCGGGCTGGTCCCGCTGGACGGCAGCAGCCAGAACGCCGGCCACGCGCCCGACGCTGCCGGGAGCTTGGCCCGCATCTCGTAGTAGCCGTAGGTCTGGGCGAACGAGGCCTGGCTGGTCAACAGACCCGAGACATAGTCGTAGCCGTAGAGCTTGTCCTTCTGGGCCTGGGTGGTGGCCGTCGCCCGGATGTTCAGGATGCCGTCAGTGATCGAGAACGGGTTCAGGCCCAGGGCCGTGTCGCCGGTCCCGGCATAGTCGGGGTCGACATAGATCTGCTGTTCACCCGTGCCCTGAAGGGTCCGGCTGGGAAGCGACCCGGCCCCGACATAGGCGTAGCTGGTCTGCCAGACTCCGGACACGCCGTTGCTGAAATCCAGGCTGTTGAACTCGTCCGCAAAGGCCAGCGTCAGGCCCGACCGGTCGAGGGTGAGCCGGAAATTGTCGAGCGTGAAGGCCTCGAGCCGGACTCCCCGGAAGGTGATCTGGTCCGTCTCCGACAGCGCCAGAACCACGTCGCCATCGACCTGGGTCATCCGCGCCTGGAGGTCAGCCAGGGTGGCCAGACCGCCGAAGTTCAGCCGGACCTGGTCGCCGCCGTCACCGGCCGTGAAATCGGTGATGACATCACGTCCGAACCCGGGCGCGAAGACGAAGGTATCGTCACCACCGCCGCCCGTCAGGGTGTCGTCGCCGCCCATACCGATCAGGACCTGATCGTCGAGCGAGCCGGTGATGAGATTGGCCAGGCCGTTGCCCACGCCGGTCAGGTGAGCCCCGCGGAAGCCGGCTCCCGACATCCGCAGGTTCTCGATATTGTCGCCCAGCACGAAATTGGTGTTGGTCACCACGGTATCGATGCCGCCGTCCGCGGCCTCGACGATGGTCTTGGGCCCGAAGAAGGTCACATAGGTGTCGTCACCGCCGCCCCCGATCAGGGTCTCGGTGCTCCACCCGCCGGTCAGCACATTGTCGAGGTCATTGCCGATCCCGACGAAGGCGCCTTCTCCCGTAAAGGTCAGATCCTCGACATTGGCGGCCAGTTCATAACGACCGAGCGCCGTGAGAACCGTATCGCGGCCGCCGCCCGGCTGTTCGATGATCACATCGCCGGGCTGGGCCACCGTGTAGAGGTCATCGCCATCGCCACCGGCCAGGGTGTCGGCCCCGGCCCCGCCGTCCAGCGTATCGTTACCCCGGGCTCCGACAAGGCTGTCGTCGGCCGTGCCGCCGGTCAGGGCCGCACCCGAGGCCACGACCGCGGTTTCAACCCGCCCGTCGGCAAAGGCCAGCCATTCAACTCCGGACAGGCGGTCCAGCCCGTCGCCCGAGGGGCCGGCAAGACTGTCCCTGACCCAGTAGCCGCCAGAACCGTCCGGCACGATCGTGTAGCGGGCCAGCGGGCCGCCGAAGACGGCGGTATCCTCGCCCTCCAGGCCCTGCAGGGTGTCGTTGCCGGCCGATCCCACCAGGGTGTCAGCCTCGCCGGTGCCAACGAACAGGCCTGCCAGCACCAGCGCCCGCGGATCACGGGCCCCGTCCGAAAACTGCAGGCTTTCAATCCCGACAAGGCGGTCAAGCCCGTCGCCGGCCGCGCCCGCCAGGGCATCCTCGACCCAGAAACCGCCCTGACCGTCGGCCCTGACGCTGTAGCGTCCTGAAGAACCGGCAAACAGGGCGACATCGTAGCCCGCCCCGCCGACAAGCGTGTCCGATCCGCCGCCGCCCCGGAACAAGGTATTCTCCGGCCCCGCCACGAGCAGGTCGTCCGTCGCCTGACCGATGCGCACCACGCCGGTGGCCAGACCGGCGACCTCGACGGTGCCGTCTGCAAAGCTGAGACGCTCGATGCCCGTGAGCCGGTCGACACCGTCGCGCCCGACGGCAGCGGTGTCGCGTACAAAGAAGTCCGCCCCGTCGGCATAGACTGTGTACTGGGACAGCGGACCGCCATAGACGGCCGTGTCGATACCGTCGCCACCATCAAGCGTATCGTCACCGGCTCCGCCCCAGAGGCGCTCGTCCGCCGCGCCGCCGACCAGCGAATCCGCTGCCGCACTGCCGACCCGATAGACGCCCTGAACGAAGTCGGCCGCATCCCCCGTACGGTCCGCGAAGATCAGGGTCTCGACACCGTTCAGCCAGTCCCGACCGCCGTCCCCGGTCAGGTCCTCGACATAGAGCCCCGTCTCGCCGTCCGAGAAGATCCCGTAGCGGCTGGCCTGGCCGTCATAGACGACCGCATCCGCGCCGCTCCCGCCGGTCAGGGTCGCATTGCCCGAACCCGACTGCAGCAGCACACCCTGCACGAGATCGGCTACGGCAAAGGCCCCGTCGGCGAACAGAACGCGCTCGACATCGACCAGACGGTCACGCACGCCGGAGCTGCCGTCGCCCGGCAGTTCGACGATGTAGAAGCCGCTGCCGCCATCGGCGTAGACCGCATAGCTGGCCTGCTCGCCAGAGAAGATGGCAAGGTCATTGCCGGCTCCGCCGAGGATCAGGTCAGCCCCGCCAAACCCAATCAGGGTGTCATCGCCCCTGCCGCCGATCAGGGTATTGGCCGCCTCTGTCCCGATGAGGGTCGCGCCGATCGCAAGATCGCCGGCCGCAAAGACACCGTCCGCAAAGCTCAGCGTCTCGACCGAGATCAGCCGGTCACGGCCCTCGCCCGCCGCGGTGTCGCGGTCCTGGATGTAGAAACCGCCCGACCCGTCCGGGGTGATCACATAGCGGGTGCTTGCACCGGCATAGAGCGCCAGGTCGATCCCGCTGCCGCCATCCAGGATGTCATCGCCGCGACCGCCCGAAAGCGTGTCGGCACCGTCCAGACCGGAAAGCCGGTCCCGGCCGGCCCCGCCCGTGATGCTGTTGGCCGAACTGTTGCCGGTGCCTTCAAAGGCCGACTTTCCCGAATAGGTCAGGCCCTCGACGTCAGCGGCCAGCACCAGACGCGAGAGGCTGGTGGTGATCCGGTCATTGCCCTGGCCGGCCAGTTCAATAACCCGGTCCCCGACATCGTCGACGGTGTAGGCATCGTCGCCCGAACCGCCGGTCATGCTGTCGGCCCCGGCTCCCCCTTCCAGGGTATCGTCGCCTTCAAGGCCCGTCAGGGTATCGGCCGCCGCTCCGCCCGTGATGCGGTTGGACTGGGCATTGCCCGTCAGTTCTGCCGCTGCCGTGCCGAGATAGACCAGGGTCTCGACCTCGGCCGTCAGGCCATAGCGGGCGAGCGCGGTACGGACCGTGTCACGGCCCTCGCCGGCCAGTTCGATGACCTTGTCGCCGGTGTTGTCGACGAGAAACAGATCGTCGCCTGCGCCGCCGACCATCGAGTCCGCGCCGGTGCCGCCATCGAGAATATCGTTGCTGATCCCGCCGTAGAGCGAATCTGTTCCGCTGCCACCGGTCACCGCCGTGCCTGACGCACTCGCGTAACCCGCGAAGTTGCCTGTCCCCCCGAACACCAGGGACTCAACATTGGTCCGGGCCTTGTCACTGTTCAGGCGGGTAATCAGGACGTCGTTGCCCTCGCCGGCGTTCTCGATCACCGTGTCGGAGAGGTTGTCGACCACATAGACGTCATCGCCCAGCCCGCCGATCAGCCGGTCGGCACCGCCACCCCCGTCGAGCCGGTCATTACCGGAGCCGCCGGTGATCACATTGCCGAGGCTGTTGCCGACGGCCGAAAAGCCCCCCGTCCCGATGAAGGTCAGGTTCTCGACATTGTCGGTCAGGCTGTAGCTGGAGAGGGTGGTCCGGACGCTGTCGAGACCGCCGCCGGCCGCCTCGATCACCTGGGTCGCGGCATTGCGGACGACATAGGCATCGTTGCCGCCGAACCCCTTCAGGACATCCGCGCCGCCGCCGTCATCGAGAGTATTGATGGCGTCATTGCCTTCCAGCGTCGCCGGTCGGCTATTGCCGGTAAGGTTCAGGCTGGCGGTGCCGAGCGCCACGATCCGCTCGATCCACGACCCGACGGTCGCGATCCATGACCGCGAGGTCTGAACGGTGTCGAAGCCGCCGTCCTCTGCCTCGATGACCTGATCGGACAGGTTGTCAATGAGATAGAGGTCGTCGCCGAGGCCTCCGACGAGGGTGTCGGCCCCTGCGCCGCCGTCCAGCACATCAGCGTCAGCGGACCCTGTAAGGCTATCGGCCCCGGACGTCCCGGAAACTTGCACGCGTGTAAGCCCCCCGGCTGACGTTCAACGACGAGTAACCCGGCGCTGCTTCGCATGCGATAGGCAGAACCGCTTTTGCCGGCCCGGTTACGACTGCCTGCCTCTTCCTGAGGCGGGGTGCAATCGCAAGGCCCGGTCAGACGGACCCAAATCATGGTTCGACGAAACTTTTACCGGAAAGCCGGCCGCGTGTGATCGCCTTTCAACTGTCAAGGGAAGGCCACCGGGCGGAAACGGTTAACGCTAGCGGCTGAAGCGGACCCCCAGCCTCACCGACCGGGGCGCATCGAAGCTGAGGATGCCGTCGCCCGTCCGCCCGGTCGCCAGATCGGTGTCCAGTCCGTTCCGCAGTGACGCCCATACCGCCAGGGACGGCGTCAGGCTCCAGGTGGCCTGGGCGTCGAGGACGGTGCCGGACTTCAGCCTCCGGGTATTGAGGTCGTCGTCGAACCGCGCGCTCTCGTGCCGGAGATCGGCGGCCAGCAGCAGGCGTGGCATGGCCTGCCAGTCAGCGCCGAACGTCGCCGTCAGGCGCGGGGCCTGAGCCGGTCGCTTGCCGGTCAGCTGTGGCGCGGCGGTCTCACCGTCCACCCGGGCCCGCGTGGCCGAAAGCCCGCCGCGCAGGACGAGGTGCTCGCCGACTCGTTGCTCGCCGTCCATCTCAAGCCCGAAGGCGTCGACCGCGCCGACATTCTGCCGGCGACGCAGGACACCGCCGGTCGGCACAAAGCCCGCGACCGGGAAGGTTCCCGGTCCGGTCCCGACCGTGACATTGGCCACCGGGTCTTCCAGACGGTTGGCGAACAGGGTCATGGCGAAGCGGCGGGTCGCGTCCTCACGCCCCAGGCCCAGCTCGAAGCCCCGCAACCGTTCGGGATGCAACCCGGCATTGGCCTCGGTGATGTCATTGCCCACCCGGAACGGCCGGTGCAGCTCATTGAGGGTCGGTGGCCGGAACCCGACATAGCCCGCCGAGCGGCCATACCAGCCCTGCCCCATTTCGCGGCGCAGACCGATCCGGGCGGTTGGGATCACCCGGCTCTGGCCCTCCGGACGGCTGTCGAGGGTGGTCGCGCCGGTCAGGGCGTCGCGTTCGACCCGGCGGGCGTCCGACGCCTGCCAGAGATCGGCCCGCACGCCGCCGGTCAGCAGCCAGTCGCCGCCGGTCCAGGTGGCGTCGGCATAGAGGCCGCTGGTCAGGCTCTCGCCGCCGGCCTCACGCAGCCGGGTGAACTGGCCGCCCAGATAGCGGAAGCGCTCGCGCGAGGTGCCCGTGACCTGGCGCAGATCGGCCCCGGCCTCCCATTCCAGCGGGCCGTGGCGGGCGCGCAGGGCGGCGTTCAGGCCAAGGCCGGTGGCCGGGGTCTCGAACTGGTCGTTGGCGGGCGTCGTGCCCGTGCGGCCGGCCGCCGTGGCCACCGAGCGGTTCTGCAGGTCACTGCCGGACACCCAGCCCTGCAGGCGCCAGCCGAACTCCCCCTCGGCTGGTGGCCGGGCCAGGGTCAGGCTGGCCTGCAGGCCGCGCGCACGGGCATCGGCCCCGAACAGACCCGACTGGCGGTTCTCGTCATAGGCCGAGAGGCGGGCGGCGATCCGCAC
>NZ_QAII01000174.1:0-1598 GCF_003060965.1 Caulobacter sp. HMWF025
GCGGCGGATTCTCCGGCGGCGGGGGCTCGTTCGGCGGCGGCGGCAGTTCGGGGAGCTGGTGATGCGCAAGATGACCCTACAGGACCAGGCCCGCATCGCCGAGGCCGTGGAAGCGGCCGAAAAGACTACCGCCGGCGAGATCTTCTGCGTCCTGGCACCCGAGGTGTCGGAGAACCGCGAGGTGCCCCTGATCTGGGCAGCAGCGGCGGCCCTGATTCTGCCGGCCGGCGGCCTGCTGGCCGGGATGCGACCGGACATGCTGACCCGGCTGTTCGGCGGCTGGACGGTCGGCCATGCCTCGGCCACCGACGCGACCATCCTGTCGACACTGTCGATCTATATCGGCCTGCAGGCGGCGATCTTTGTCCTGACCACCCTGCTGGTCTCGATCCCGCCGGTCCGCCGCGCCCTGACGCCCCGCGCCCTGAAGGCGTCAGCCGTCCGGCGCGCCGCCATGGAGCAGTTCCTCGGCCAGGGCCTGCACCTGACCCGCGACCGGACCGGGGTGCTGATCTTCGCCGCCCTCGCCGAACGCCGGGTCGAGGTCATTGCCGATGAGGGCATCTACAAGGCCGCGCCCCAGACGGTGTGGGACGAGGTCCGGGCCGATCTGGTCGCCGGTCTGGCCAGGGGCCGCATCGCCGACGGCTTTGTCGCGGCCGTGACCCGCACTGGCCAGATCCTCTCGGCCCATGTGCCGGTCCGCACCGGCGACCGCAATGAGCTCCCCGACGGCCTGACCATCCTGCCCTGATCCGGGTCGGCGGGCCTGCCCGCAAGGGTCAGGTCAAGGAGGGGTCTGGCATCGACGGCAGGCCTGGTCGATAGTCCGGGGCAGAACGCCAAAGCGTCGCCCCGGAGGAACCATGTCCAGCATCGACCCCACCCGCGCCCAGTTCGACGCCTTCAAGGCCCTGCCGCGCGATAGGCCGATCCAGATGCTGAACCTGGTCCGCCTTCGCCCGCTGGCCGACTATCCGGCCGACCATCCCGACCACGGCAAGGGGCTGAGCGGGCTGGAGGCCTATCGCGCCTATGGCCGCACCACGGCCGAGCTGTTCAGGCGGGTCGGCGGTCGCCAGATCTGGACCGGGCGTCCCGAGACCGTCGTCACCGGCCCGGCCGACGAACGCTGGGACCTGGCTTTCATCGCCGAATATCCCGATGCCAGGGCCTTCCTCGCCATGGTCACCGACACTGATTACCGCGAGTGGGTCAAGCACCGGCAGGCGGCCGTCGAGGACTCGCGGCTGATCCGCCTGGCTCCGCTGACGCCGGGCGACGGGTTCGGGGAGTAGGGGCAGGGAGTAGGGGCGGAAGACTTGCCCCCTACGGGCTGCTTCGCAGCCGTCTTCCCCCGGAGGGGGAAGATAAGGTTCGCGCGTCTCATCTTCCCCCTCCGGGGGAGGAGCGCCGCAGGCGCGGAGGGGGCCAGTAACGCCGAGCCCTACTCCGCCGCCAGGGCCATGGGAGCGGACTGGGCCCCGCGCACCAGCCGTCCCGGCAGAGCCCCGGTCGGCTCGCCGTCGCGGTAGGTGACCGTCCCCGCCACGATCGTGGCCACATAGCCGTGGGCCTTCTGGGTCAGACGCCGCCCG
>NZ_QAII01000174.1:1608-5283 GCF_003060965.1 Caulobacter sp. HMWF025
GGCCTCAAGGCTCAGGCCCTGATAGTCGATGACATTGAGGTCGGCCCGGTAGCCCGGCGCGATCAGGCCGCGATCCATCAGGCCGACGGTCCGGGCCGTGTCGCGGGTCTGCATGGCGATCATGGCCTCCAGCGCCAGGCGCGGACCCCGGGTGCGGTCGCGGGTCCAGTGGATCAGGTTGCTGGTCGGGAAGCTGCCGTCGCAGATCATGCCGACATGCGCCCCGCCGTCCGACAGGCCCGGCACGGTGTGGGGGTGGCTGAGCATGGCGTGGCTGGGGTCAAGACAGCCGTCCGCATAGTTCAGGAACGGATGGTAGAGCATGCCGCGCCCGTCATTCTCGAGCATGGCCTCCAGGGCGACCTCGGCGGGGTCGCGCCCCGAAGCCGTCGCCAGGGCCGCCACGGTCTGGTCGGCGGTCGGCTCATAGTCGGGGACCGCAGCCATCGGGAACAGGTTGCTCCAGGCCCGCAGGGCACTTCCGGCAAACGGACCCTTCGGATCGCCGTCCTCGGCCAGCAGCCGGGCCCGGAAGGCGGGATCCCGCAGGGCCACAACCCGTTCGGCCAGCGGCAGACCCGCAATCTCGCCATAGGCGGCGCTCTGGCTGAACGGATTGAGCGTCAGTTCGAGCCCAAACAGTACCCCCACCGGACGTCCGCAGACCTGGGCCCGGATCGGCAGGCCGGCCTCGGCCGCCGCCTGCAGCCCCGCCAGCAACAGCTTCCAGCCGTCCGGCGATTTGGGGCTCTGGACCAGCGAGAAGGACAGCGGCCGGCCCGAGCGCTCGACGATCCGCCGCAGCATGGCCAGCTCGGCCAGGCCGTCGGGATGGAAGTCCGAGACCAGTTGCAGCACCCCCTTGCCCGCTGCCGCCAGGCCCAGGGCGATGCCGGTCAGCTCGTCCTCACCCGCCGTAAGGGTCGGGGTCGGCTGGCCGTCGCTGGTTCTGTGGTTGAGGGTCCGCGAGGTGGAAAAGCCCAGGGCTCCGACCTCGACGGCCCGCCTGGCGATGGCCGCCATGGCGGCGATGTCGGCCGGGGTCGCCGGTTCGCGATTGGCCCCGCGCTCGCCCATCACATGGACCCGCAGGGCCGCGTGGGGCAGCTGGGCCCCGATATCGACGTCGAAGGCCCGCGCCTCGAGGGCGTCGAGATAGTCGGGGAAGCTCTCCCAGGTCCAGGGCAGGCCCTCGGTCAGCACCGGGAAGGGGATGTCCTCGACGCCTTCCATCAGCCGGATCAGCCGGTCGCGATCCTCCGGCCGGCAGGGCGCGAAGCCGACGCCGCAATTGCCCATCACCACGGTCGTCACCCCGTGGCCAGAGCTCGGGGTCATGCGGTGGTCCCAGGTGGCCTGGCCGTCATAGTGGGTATGGATGTCGACAAAGCCCGGCGTGACGATCCGGCCGGTCGCGTCAATCTCTTCCCGCCCCGGGGCAAGGTTTTGACCGACGGCGGCGATCAGGCCGGACCGGACCGCGACATCGGCGACAAAGCCCGGAGCCCCCGAACCGTCGAAGACCGTCCCGCCGCGCAGCACGAGATCATAGGCGTGATCGGCCATGGCGTATCCTCCCGTACCTTATCGTTGTTCAGGAGCGTCAGGCCGCTGCAGGACGCCGTCAAGCTGCTTTACGTTCGCGTGACCTTTCCCAGACGGAAATCCCGGTCTAGGGTGCCCGCCAATTCAAACTAACGTTTAACGGGGAGTGCGCTCATGCGCGAAGCGGTCATCGTCTCTTACGCCCGCACCGGTCTGGCCAAGTCCAACCGCGGCGGCTTCAACAACACCCACGGCGCGGCCATGGCCGGTCACGCCATCCAGCACGCCGTGTCGCGCGCCGGTCTCGACGGCGGCGAAGTCGAGGACGTGATCCTGGGCTGCGGCGGCCCCGAAGGCGCCACCGGCATGAACGTGGCCCGCAACGCCGCCATGTGGGCCGGTCTGCCGGTCACCACCTCGGGCCAGACCATCAACCGCTTCTGCTCGTCGGGCCTGCAGGCCATCGCCACGGCGGCCAACTATGTCCGCAATGACGGCGCCAATGTCGCCATCGGCGGCGGCGTCGAGTCGATCTCGCTCGTGCAGGGCGGCGGTCACATGAACCGCTACCACATCACCGAAGAGAAGCTGATGGGCACCCATCCGGCCCTCTGGATGGCGATGATCGACACCGCCGACATCGTGGCCAAGCGCTACAACCTGAGCCGCGAGTACCAGGACGAATACGCCCTGCGCAGCCAGCAGCGCATCGCCGCCGCGCAGGCCGCCGGCCTGTTCAAGGACGAGATCGTGCCGATGGCCACCAAGATGAAGGTGGTCAACAAGGAAACCAAGGAAGAGAGCTTTGTCGACTACGTGGTCGACAAGGACGAGTGCAACCGCGCTGACACCACCCTGGAAGGCCTCAACAGCCTGAAGCCGGTGATGGGCGAAGGCAAGTTCGTCACGGCCGGCAATGCCAGCCAGCTGTCGGACGGCGCCGCCGCCGTGGTGGTGATGGAAGCCGCTGAAGCCGCCCGTCGCGGCCTGACCCCGCTGGGCGCTTTCCGCGGCTTCGCCGTGGCCGGCTGCGAGCCCGACGAAATGGGCATCGGCCCGGTCTTCGCCGTGCCGCGCCTGCTGGAACGTCACGGCCTGAAGGTCGACGACATCGACCTGTGGGAACTGAACGAAGCCTTCGCCTCGCAGTGCCTCTACAGCCGCGACAAGCTCGGCATCGATCCGGAAAAGTACAACGTCAACGGCGGCTCGATCGCCATCGGCCACCCCTTCGGCATGACCGGCGCCCGCTGCGCCGGCCACCTGCTGCTGGAAGGCAAGCGTCGCGGCGCCAAGCTGGGCGTGGTGACCATGTGCATCGGCGGCGGCATGGGCGCGGCGGGGCTGTTCGAAATCTTCTGATTTCGAACTGAGCTGAGACTTGAGCGGGCCGGGACCTTCGGGTTTCCGGCCCGTTTTCGTTTGTGGCGGCATGTCGTGGTCTCCGGCTGGCGACATGGCGGATGGATCGGGCACAGGCTGGCCGCCTCACGCGGAAATCCGCCGAAGGTATGGGAAGGGTCGCGGAGCGCCCGGGCCTCGCCCGGATGAAGGATAGAAAATACCGTTTCGACGAGATCTGAACGCTCCGCGTGATCGTTCTGTCAGAGGCGTGCGGCGTTT
Organism: Caulobacter sp. HMWF025; assembly: GCF_003060965.1. GTDB lineage: Bacteria > Pseudomonadota > Alphaproteobacteria > Caulobacterales > Caulobacteraceae > Caulobacter. The sequence goes on from NZ_QAII01000174.1 coordinate 4,777, forward strand.
GAGCCCTGTTCGGGCCTCGCCGCCCTGAAGCCTCCGGCGGGCGGACCGGGGAGCGACCCCGATCCGGACTGTGAACCCTTCCAGGTCCACCTGCTGCTCGCCCGACCCCTGCCGTGACGTCGTTTCTGTGATCCACGGCCGACCGCCGCCAGACACGACAGGGTTGGCGGCCCGGAGCCCAGGGCTCCTCCCGCCATCGATTGAGCTTCCCGCTCGACCACCCCGGCCAGCCGCAACGGTCGCTGGCCCTGCGCCCTTCCCGTGCTGTCCGGTGAGGTGATTATGCGGGGGGTTTTGAGCGCGTTTGATTGGCGCGATCAGGATTTTTGTAAGGATTTGATCAGGTTGGGTTTTGTTCGTCAGGCGACGGGGATTGGAGGCTGCCTATCCCCCTACCTTTCGTCATTCCCGCCCTTGTGGCGGGAACCTCTTTGTCCGCCGCAGGTGCAGGCGGGGCGAAGGGCGCGCGCCCTTCGCCGGCATTTCACGGCTCAGCTGAGCCAGGGG
>NZ_QAII01000174.1:5293-22740 GCF_003060965.1 Caulobacter sp. HMWF025
TGAGAAGCTTGGCCCCTACGGGCTGCTGCGCAGCCGTCTTCTCCCGGAGGAGGAAGAGGAGATCGTCAGCCGGTCAGGAGAGGCCCTGCGGCGTCGGCCGGGAAAAGCCCGCCCCTATCGCTCTTCGTCGAACCGGTTGGCGACCAGTTCGGTCAGGGCTTCGAGGGCGGCGTCGGCTTCGGGGCCTTCGGCGGCGATGTCGATGGTGGAGCCGATGCCGGCGGCCAGCATCATCAGGCCCATGATCGAGCGGGCATCCACGCTGGTGCCGTCGCGGCTGACGGTGACCTCGGCGTCGAAGCCGGCGGCCATCTTGACGAACTTGGCCGAGGCCCGGGCGTGAAGCCCCCGCTCATTGACGATCTCGACCGTTCTCGCCGCCATGCGACTCATTTTTCTCCCGCGAGCACGTAGGAGGCCACGGAGATATATTTCCGTCCAGCCTCCTGGGCGTGCGCGACGCAGGACTGCAGGTCTTCACGCTGCCGGACACTGGCCAGCTTGATCAGCATCGGCAGGTTCAGGCCGGCGATCACCTCGGCGCGCGTCTGCTCCATGACCGAGATGGCCAGGTTGCTGGGCGTGCCGCCGAACATGTCGGTGACCAGAATCACCCCGCTGCCGTCATCGACGGCCGCACAGGCCTTCAAGATGTCCGACCGACGGCGCTCCATGTCGTCCTCGGGACCGATACAGATCGCCTTCACGGCGCTCTGCGGTCCGACCACATGTTCCATAGCGGAGACGAACTCCTCCGCCAGGCGGCCGTGCGTTACGATCACGAGCCCGATCATGCCTGATTTCTCAAACGGGATCCCCTAACCCGGCGCGACCGGGAGGAGCCGCGCGGGCCGACTTGATACGCTCGTTAGAGAGCGACTCCAAGATGCTGCAGCATGTGTCTGATTTTCGCCGGTGCGGCGGGTTCCAGCGGCCACAGGTCGAAAACGGGAACATCCAGTCCCGCAAGGCGTTCCAGGCGGGTTTGCGGCATGCGCTCGACCGCTTGGGACGCGTCGACGCAACGCACGACCACGCCGATCCGGCACTGGGCGACGGCCGGCACGGTGACGATTCCCAGGCCCCGGACCTCCAGTTTGTCGCGCAGGGATTCGGGGGCCTTGCCGTAAAGCCGGCCTCCGGAGGCGAAGACCACGGTGCGGTCATCGGCCACCAGCCGGAACCCGGCCGCGATCGCCCGCAGGGCCAGATCGCTCTTGCCGATGCCGGACGGTCCTTCCACCAGGGCTCCACACCAGCTGCCGCCCAGCCGCAGGGCGACGAGGCCGGCATGGCGGATCATTCGCGGGCTTCCGGCAGGTCGACCGTGAACCGGGCCCCGATGACGTGACCGCTGGTGTCGGTGCGATTCTCGGCCTTCAGCTCGCCCCCGTGCGCCTCGACGATCTGGCGGGCGATCGACAGGCCGAGGCCCGAATTGCCGCCGAAGGCCCGGCCCTTGGGCCGCGAGGTGTAGAACCGCTCGAAAATGGTCTCGAGATTGTCGGCCGGAATGCCCGGACCGTCATCGTCGACGGTGATGACCAGGCGGCCCCGGGCCCGGTTCAGCGACACCCGCACCTCACCCTCGGCGGGGCTGAACGAGCGGGCATTGTCGATCAGGTTGCGGAACACCTGGCCGATCGGCGTCTCGCGGGCCATCAGCCGGGCCGGCGTCGCGGCATCCGGGCTGAAGACCCGCACCCGGACACTGCCCGGGGCCTCGCCCGGCCGCAGCTGGGCCTCATAGAGATGGGCCACCTCGGCCAGCAGCCGGACCAGGTCGAGCACCTTGGGCGCTTCCCGCGACAGCTCGGCATCCAGGCGCGAGGCGTTGGAGATGTCGGTGACAAGCCGGTCGAGGCGATTGACGTCGTTCTGCAGGATGGCCAGCAGCCGCGCCCGGGCGATGGGATCGCTGACCAGGTCGAGGGTCTCGATGGCCGAGCGGATCGAGGTCAGGGGGTTCTTGATCTCGTGGGCGACGTCGGCGGCGAAGCGCTCGATGCCGTCCATCCGTTCCGACAGCGAATGGGTCATCTCCTCGAGGGCGCGGGACAGGTCGCCGATCTCGTCATTGCGGCGGGCGATGTCGGGCAGCGAGATGGCCCGGGCACCCTGCAGGCGAACCCGGTCGGCGGCCCGCGCCAGCCGCATGACCGGTTCGGCGATCAGCCGGTGCAGCAGGATCGAGGAGATCAGGGTGGCGGTGATGGCCACCAGGATGAAGGGCAGCAGGGCCCGGCGCTCGGCGGCGATGATCTCGTCGACATCGGCCGCTTCCAGGGTCAGGACCCCGAGCACCGCCCGAACGTGCTGGATCGGGATCGAGACCGACACTACCCGCTCGCCGTTTTCCGACAGGCGGGTTCCGGCCACCATGGTGCCGCGCAGGGCCTGGGAGACCTCGTCATCCAGCGCCTTGCGGGCCCGGTCGGCCTTGGCTTTTGCGACCGGATCCTCGCCCGGACCCTCGTCCTGCTCGCCTGGCTTGCGGGCCGGGGGCAGCACCTTCCATTCCACGCGGTCGGCGACCACGAAGCTGTCGGCCAGCACCTTGCCTTCGGCGTCGAACAGCCGGGCTCGCTGCGAGCGCGGGATGAACAGGGCCTGGAAGATGTCGCTGGCATAGTAGGGGTTCAGCGCCGGTTCCGGTTCGCCCACCGTCGCGGCCTGGTCAATGACCCGGGCGATCAGCTCGCCCTGGGTCGTCAGGCTGTCGATGCGGGCATTGACGAGACCGCTGCGCAGCTCGTTGAGCACCAGGGCCCCGATCACCAGGATCGCCAGGGCCAGCACATTCAGGCCGATGATCAGCCGGCCCAGCCGCGAGCCACGCGGCCAGGACCAGCGCCGCGCGGGGGCCTCGCCGTCAGACTTCGCGATAACGGTAGCCAACGCCGTACAGGGTCTCGATGGAATCGAACTCGGGATCGACCTGGCGGAACTTCTTGCGCATCCGCTTGATGTGGCTGTCGATGGTGCGGTCGTCGACATAGACCTGGTCGTCGTAGGCGGCGTCCATCAGGTTGTCGCGGCTCTTCACGAAGCCGGGGCGCTGGGCCAGGGACTGCAGCAGCAGGAACTCGGTGACGGTCAGGCGCACCGGCTTGCCTTCCCAGAGGCTGTCATGGCGGGCCGCATCCAGGGTCAGCTTGCCACGCTTCATCATCTTGGAGCCGGCGGCCCCGGCGGCGGCCGAGGCGGGCTCGTCCTCCTCGGGCCGGGCGCGGCGCAGGACGGCCTTGACCCGCTCGAGCAGCAGACGCTGGCTGAACGGCTTGTGCATGTAGTCGTCGGCCCCGAGGTTGAAGCCGAGGATCTCGTCGATCTCGTCGTCCTTCGAGGTCAGCATGATGACCGGGATCTCGGTCGTCTGGCGCAGGCGGCGCAGCACTTCCATGCCGTCCATGCGGGGCATCTTGACGTCGAGGATCACCAGATCCGGGGCCTGGCTCTCAACGGCTTCCAGGCCGGAGACGCCGTCATAATAGGCCTTGACCGTATGGCCGTGGCTCTCGAGGGCCAGGGACACGGAGGCGACAATGTTCTCGTCGTCGTCGATGAGCGTAATAGCGGCCATGGAGCCCGTATGATCCTTCACCTTCGTTCGGCGCGATCCTATCGACCGGCCGCCGTCGCTTCAACGCGCGGTGCGGCAAAGCTTTCCAAAAGCATTGCGGCTCCAGCGTGGCACCATTGCGACCGAAACGGTCGCGCCGGATGAGTCGGCCCTCAACCTCGCTTTAAGGTCTTGTACTCCATAACGGGGGCTTCGGGAGCCCATCGCCCATGAGCGAAGTCCATTACGAACTGTTCGTGCGCCGCAAGGTCGGGGCGTCCTGGACGCTGGAAATGGCCACGGAAGTCCGCACGACCGCCGTGCAGAACGCCGAAGAGGTCCTGACCTCCGGTCGCGCGATCGCCGTGCGCGTGACCAAGGAGACCCTCGACCCCGAAACCCGCGAATACAAGTCGGTTTCGATCTTTACCAAGGGCATGGTCGACGGCGGCAAGCCCAAGAAGGAAGTCCAGGACCTGGACCCGCTCTGCGTCCAGCCTTCGGACCTCTACACCTCCCATGCACGCGAACGGATCGGTCGGCTGCTGGAGGGCTGGCTGGCCCGGCACAGCGCCACGCCGTTCGAACTGCTGCACCGCCCGGACCTGGTCGAGAAGCTCGAGGCCTCCGGCACCGACCTGCAGCACGCCCTGCAGAAGATCGCCATTCCCGAAGCCGAGGCCCGCGGGGTCTCGGTCCACGAACTGATCCGCAACCTGCAGTCCCTGGTCGACCGCACGATCGCCAACCTGACCAAGGCCCTGAAGAAGGGCCAGCTGCCCGATCTCGACAAGGAAGGGTTCGCCAAGGCCGCCACGCGCCTGGCCGCCGATCCGGACCGCGCCTTCCTGCTGGGAGCCGGCGTCGCCGCCTCGATCGCGCCCGGCGTCAGCTGGTCGGACAAGATCGCCCGCCTGCTCGACCTGGCCGATTCCGCCCCCACCGATCCGGTGGCCCGCGCGGTGGCCATGCAGGCCATCGAACAGCCGCTGGCCGAGATCATCGGATCGCGGGCCGGCATGGCCGACCTGCTGGGCACCAGCGATGACCTGGGCTCGACCCTGGCCGCCATGACCCGCCTGACCGGCGGGGCCCAGGTCGAGGCCCTGATCCGCGTCCAGTCCAATGTCGCCGCCTGCATGCCCGAACTCAGCGGCACGGCCCGCCGCCTCAGCGACTGGCTGTCCGGCGACCACTTTGCCATCGTCCGCGCCTCGATCGCCCGCCGGGTGCTCAAGGAGCTGAACGGTGTCCGCCGTCTGAAGCCGACCGACGCCGAGGCCGAGATCGAGTTCCTGCGCGCCCTGGCCATGAGCCTGACGGCCGCGGCCGGACGGATCCTGCCGGCCGAAGACATCCAGGCCGCCTTTACGACACGCTCCAAGACCCTGCTCAACGGCGAGTTCATCGAGGCCCTGCTGGGTCGCGACAACTCGGCCCGCGAGGAAGTCGGCCTGCTGATCCGGCTGGCGGAAAACGTCATGGGCGCGGTCAACAAGCGTCAGGCGGCGCGCTGGGTCAGCGCCAACATCACCTCGCTGCGCCTTGAGAAGGAACTGCGCCAGGGGCCTGAATCCCCCGTCGCCAAGATGACGATCCTGGCCGGCCTTCAGCGCAGCCTGACGCGCTCCGGCCTCGTCCGCGAAGACTACGAACCGCTCTGCGCCAAGCTGGGCCAGCTGGGGGCGCTGATCGAGGACGACAGCCGGCTCGTGGCCATGCTGGTGCGGGCCCCGGCCCCGGTCGGCCAGCGGCTGACCCTGCTGGCCCGCATGGCGTCGGGTGAGGCCGGTCCGACCGGCCCGGTGGCCGAACGCGCCCGGATGGAAGCCCTGAAGATGGCCCGTACGCCGGAAGCGCGCGAAGCCATGACCGCCTCGCCGGCGATCATGGATCTGGTCAAGGGCCTGCTGCAGACCAGCCAGGCGGCCTGAGGCCGAGCCTTTTTACTGGCCTAGAACCTCGGTCAGGGCCTCGACCACCCGCGCGACATCCGCATCGGCCATGCCCGGATAGAGCGGCAGGGTCAGGCAGCGGTCGTACCAGGCCTGCGCGCCCGGCAGGCTCAGGGGTCCGTACCGTTCGGCATAGTAGGGCTGCTGCTGAACGGGGATGTAGTGCACCTGGCTGCCGATCCCGCGCGCCTTCAGCCCCTCGACCACCGCCCGCCGCGACAGGCCGGTGGCCGGAAAATCAATCAGCACGGTCAGCAGGTGCAGGGCGGGGTCCGACCAGGCCGGCGAGGTCGCCAGCCGGACGATCGGTGCCAGGCCGGCCAGTTGTTCGGCATAGAGGGCGGTCAGGGCCCGGCGGCGGGCCACGAACCGGTCCAGCTTGGCCAGTTGCGACAGGCCCAGGGCGCACAGCACGTCGGGGATACGGTAGTTGAAGCCGAGCTCCGGCATCTCGTACCACCAGGGATCGGCCCCGACCGGGCGCACCATGCCATGGCCCCGCAGCGACCGGGCCCGCGCCGCCAGCCCCGCGTCGTTGGTGGTCAGCATGCCGCCCTCGCCGGTGGCCAGGGTCTTGACCGGATGGAACGAGAAGCTGGCAAAGGCCGAATAGGCCCCGTCGCCGACCGGATGGGCCACGCCGTCGAAGGTGCCGACCGTGCCCAGCGCATGGGGTGCGTCCTCGACCAGCACCGCCCCGGCGGCATGGGCCATGGCGCGCAGCGCCGGCAGGTCGCAGACATCGCCGCGCAGATGGACCGGCAGTACCGCTTTTACCCGTCGGTCACCGGCCCGCTGCAGGGCCTGGGCCAGGGTGTCGGGCGTCATCAGGCCGGAGTCGGGATCGACATCGGCGAACACCACCTCGGCCCCGACATAGCGGGCACAGTTGGCCGTCGCCAGGAAGGTGATCGCTGGGGCGATGCAGACGTCGCCCTCCCCGACCCCCAGGGCCAGCATGGCCAGGTGCAGGGTGGCGGTGCCGTTGGCGACGGCGATGGCATGGGCAGCGCCCACCCTCGTCGCAAAAGCACGCTCGAAGGCCTCGACGGTGGGACCCGTGGTCAGGAAGTCGGACCGCAGGGCCGCCGCCACGGCCGCCACATCGTCATCCTCGATGGTCTGGCGGCCATAGGGCAGAAAGGGCGCGGCTGCCCCGGACATCAGTCCGCCTTCTCCGCCAGCATGGTCAGCAGGCCCTCGGCCGACAGCCAGTCGTCATTGCTGTCGCTGCTGTAGCAGAAGCCCTCGGCCACCGGCCGGGCCCCGTCGTCGGCACCGAAGCGCTTGCGGGGATATTCGACAAAGGTCGGCTCGATGACATAGCGGTCCTCGAGCTCGATGGTGGCCCGGGCGTCGTCGGCACTGATCATCATCTCGTGCAGTTTCTCGCCCGGCCGGATGCCGACCACCTTGATGCCCGCCGTCGGCGACAGGGCGCGGACCAGATCAGGCATGGTCATGGACGGAATCTTCGGCACGAAGATCTCGCCGCCGCGCATCAGGTTCAGCGACGACAGCACAAAGTCCACGCCCTCGTTCAGGGTGATCCAGAACCGCGTCATCCGCTCGTCGGTGATCGGCAGCTCGGTCGCCCCATGGGCCAAGAGTCGCTTGAACAGCGGCACCACGCTGCCGCGCGACCCGACGACGTTCCCATAGCGGACCACGGCGAAGCGCGTGCCGATGTCACCCGACAGGTTGTTGGCGGCGACGAAGGTCTTGTCCGAGGCCAGCTTGGTGGCCCCGTAGAGATTGATCGGGTTGCAGGCCTTGTCGGTCGACAGGGCGACGACCTGTTTGACGCCGTTGGCCAGGCTGGCCCAGACCACGTTCTCGGCCCCGAGCACATTGGTGTGGATGCATTCGGACGGATTGTACTCGGCGGCCGGCACCTGTTTCAGGGCGGCGGCATGGATCACGATATCGACCCCGCGCAGCGCCAGGGTCAGGCGTTCGCGATCGCGCACATCGCCCAGGAAGAAGCGCATCTTGGCATAGGTCGCCTCGTCGAACTGCTCGCGCAGCTCGATCTGCATGTCGCTCTGCTTCAATTCGTCGCGCGAATAGACGATTACCTTGCGCGGGTTCGACAGGGTCAGGACCGTCTCGATGAAACGGCGCCCGAACGACCCCGTGCCGCCCGTGATCAGGATCACCTTGCCGTCGAGATCCAGGGTCTGCGGAGAAAAACGCCCCACGTTCAGCCTCCTGATCCGCCCGTCGCGAAGATTCGCGAGGGTGCGATTCGTGGTTAACGACCCTTTGTCGCGCGGAGGCGTAAAGAGGACGTCAATCTGCGCCGGTTAAAGTCGTCTCATGCGCCCCACCCTGCACCCGCTCAAGATCCTCCTGGCCTGTGCGATCCTGATCGCGCCGGGCCAGGCCCTCGCCAATTCGAAGGGCAAGGAAGAGAAAGGGGCTCCGGTCACCTATTTCGCCCTGCAGCCCCTGACAGCGGTCGCCGTGCGGCGTGACGGACGTCGCGGCGTGCTGACCGTCGAGGCCGGCATCCAGACCGACGACGCCAAGCTGATGGAGCGGGCCCAGCAGTCGACGCCCCGCCTGCGCGCCGCCTTTGCCCAGGTTCTGATGTCCTATGCCGCCGGCATGCGGCGGGGCGATCCGCCCGATGTCGACTATCTGGGGCGCGAAATGCAGAAGTCCGCCGACCATGTGCTGGGCAAGTCCGGCACCCGGGTTCTGCTCGGCTCCGCCCTGATGAACTAGGACGTCTTTCCGCGCCGCGCGCGGAAGAAGCCCCGCAGCAGGTCGGCGCTCTCCTGGGCCAGCACGCTGCCGGTCACCTCGGGCCGCCAGTGGCAGGTGGGCTGGGCAAAGAAGCGGGGACCGTGGACCAGCGCCCCGCCCTTGGCATCCTCGGCCCCGAACACCACCCGACCGATCCGGGCATGGCTGATCGCCCCGGCGCACATGGCGCAGGGCTCCAGGGTCACCACCAGGGTCAGGTCGGTCAGCCGATAGTTCTGCAGCCGGGCTGCGACCTGCCGCATCACAGCGATCTCGGCATGGGCCGTCGGATCATGGGCGGCGATCGGGCCGTTGCCGGCCGTGCCCAGAACCTCGCCCGTCGCCGGGTCGAAGATCACGGCCCCGACGGGGGTTTCGCCCGCTTCGGCGGCCGCCCGGGCGGCCTCCAGGGCCAGCTGCATCATGGCCTGGTCTTGATCGTCCTGAGGATCGGTGCGCATTTGCCCAAAAGCCCATCGTGAGATGCGCCCGGCCCCTGAAGGAACGACAATGACCAGCACGCCCCACGACCCCCTATACGATCCCGGCCTGGACGGCGACCTCGACGATCCGTCGACGGGCGAACGCGTCGCCAAGGCCCTGGCGCGGGCGGGCGTCGCCTCGCGCCGCGAGGTCGAGCGCCTGATCGAGGCCGGCCGCGTGGCCATCAACGGCAAGGTGCTGACGACCCCGGCGGTCAAGATCGCCCCGGGCGACTTCCTGACCGTTGACGGCAAGCTGGTGGCCGAGCGCGAACCCACCCGGGTGTTCCGCTATCATAAGCCCACCGGCCTGATGACCACCCACAACGATCCCAAGGAGCGCCCGACGGTGTTCCAGGCCCTGCCGCGCGAACTGCCGCGCCTGATCTCGGTCGGTCGTCTTGATCTGAACTCCGAAGGCCTGCTGCTGCTGACCAATGACGGCGAGCTGTCGCGCAAGCTGGAAGCGCCCAATAACGGCTGGATCCGCCGCTACCGCGTGCGCGCCTTCGGCAACACCGACCAGGCCCGGCTGGATCGCCTGAAGGACGGCGTTACCATCGAGGGCGTCCGCTACGGCTCGATCGAAGCCAGGCTCGACAAGGCCCAGGACAAGGTCGGCGGCAAGAATATCTGGATCACCATCTCGCTGACCGAAGGCAAGAACCGCGAAATCCGCCGGGTGCTCGAGCACCTCGACCTGAAGGTCAACCGCCTGATCCGCCTGTCCTACGGCCCGTTCGCCCTGGCCACGCTGCTGCCGGGTCAAGTGGAAGAGGTCGGTCCCCGGGTGATCCGCGAACTGCTGGCCGGCCTGGTCGCCGAAGAGGACATGCCCAAGGGCGACAAGCCACAGTTTATCGGCATCGCCGATCCGCTGCATGCGCCGGGCACCGCCAAGGGCGGCGAACTGCAGCGCCGGGCCATCAAGTCCGCCCCCCTGCCCAAGGCCCCGGTCGAGGGCGAGCGCAGTGAGGACAAGCCGGTCTACAAGCCCGGCTGGGCCAAGCCGAAGAAGAAGGTCGTGATCGCCGGCGTGAAGCCGATCAAGCGCGCGCCCAAGGGCATAGAGAGCAAGATGATCGGCCCCGATCCGCTTTCGCCGCGCGGGGCCAAGTCGTCGACGGCCGCCAAGTCGTTCGGGGCCCGGGCGGCGGGCGGCGTAGCCAGCGCCCGGTCGTTTGACAAGGCGGGTGCCAAGACCGGTGCCAAGACGGGCGACAGGGCAGGAGCCAAGTCGGCCCCGGCCAGCGGCTTCGAGAGGCGTTCGGCGGAAAAGGCCTGGAGCAAACCGTCTGCCGGCAAACGTCCCGGCTCCAGCGAGGCAAGGCCCTTCGACAGGTCGGACGCGAAGCCGGCTTCGGCCAGGCCGCTCCGCGCCGGTGGATTTGAGCCTGGCGCGGCGGAGCCGGCCAAGGGCAAGCCCTATGCCGGCAAGCCGGCCGGCTCCGGCGGGGCCAAATCGTTCAGCAAGCCCGGCGCGAAGCCGGCCGGTGCCAAACCCGCCCGCTCGGCTCCGGCCGCGTTCGACGCCAAGCCCGGCGCGCCGCGTCCTTACAAGGGGCCCAAGACGCCACGATAGGCCAAAATTCTTGTCATCCCGGCCGCAGCGCAGCGGAGAGCCGGGACCCAGGGGTCGCCGCGCTGCGTCGGCTCCTGGGTCCCGGATAGCCTCTGCGAGGCTTCCGGGATGACAAGTTTATGTGCGCCTTGAACTCGGATCTTCCCCCAGCCGCCCCGCCAGCCGGTGCGTGCGCCGGACCACCGTGACCAGCGCCCCGACAGCGATCACCGCCAGAGCCACGACCATCACCTGCCCCCTGCCGCCCCACAGCGGCTCGAACGCCGAGATCACGCAGGCCGCCGTCAGCACCGCCATGCGCTGCGGCTTGGCCATGGGGCCCGAAAAGTCAGCGGGCTGGCCAAGACCCCGGCCCAGCTCCCGCACATAGGCCGTGGTCACCGCCAGCATGGCGGCGATCCAGCCGGCGATCTCGGCCCCGGGCAGGCCCAGCGCCCGCGCGCCATAGCCGGCTCCGACCAGGAGCAGCACATCGGCGAGGCGATCGGGCAGTTCGTTCCAGATCGGGCCGGCGGGCCCGCCCCGGCCGTGCTCGACCGCCACCAGCCCGTCCAGCAGGTTGCAGACCAGCCGCAGCTGGACGCACAGCGCCGCTGCGATCAGGCACACGCCCCGCAAGACGGGGTCCGGCGTCGCCGCCAGCAGCAGCAAACCGCCACCCACAGCGGCGAAGGCCACGCTGGCGGCCGAGATCGTGTCGGGGCTGACCTTTGCCGCCGCCAGACGCGCGGCCAGGGCCCGGGGCCAGACGGCGGCGCGCACCTTCAGCGGGCGGCGGTTTTGCAGCGTGTCGGTCATGGCGGCTCCGGCTGTGTCGCGGCAGGCGACAACTAGGCTATACCCCAGGTGTCGCGAATGGGGCGTGGATGACGATCCTGGACCAAGTGAGTCGTTTTCTGGCCGATCAGCCGCCGGTCCTGCTACAGGGCCTGGCCGGTGTCGTCGTGCTGCTGGGCCTCGCCGCCGCCATTGCGGCCGTGCTGCCGCTGCTGAAGCCCGAAAAGTCCTATGTCGAGCTGCGCCTGCGGATCAGCAGCTGGTGGGTGATGGTCGCCCTGCTGGCCGGGGCCCTGCTGGCCGGCTGGCCGGCGACCGTGGCGATGTTTGCCCTGATCTCGTTCCTGGGCCTGCGCGAGTTCCTGTCGCTGGCCCCGACCCGGCGCGAGGACCGGTTCGCGATCCTGGCGGCCTATGGGGTGCTGATCGCCTCCTACGGCTTCATCGTCGCCGATCTCTACATGTTCTATCTGGTCTTCATCCCGGTGTGGGTTTTCCTGGGCATGCCGTTCCTGATGGCCATGCTGGGCCAGACGCGCGGTTATCTGGCGACGGCGGCGACCTTCCACTGGGGGCTGGTCACCTGCGTCTACAATCTGGGCTTCGCGGCCTTCCTGATGCGCACGCCCACGGTCGAGGCCCTGCCGGCGGGGGCGGCCGGACTGGTGTTCTTCCTGCTGCTGGCCACCGAGTTCAACGACGTGGCGCAATATGTCTGGGGCAAGCTGCTGGGCCGCCACAAGATCCTGCCGACGGTCAGCCCGAACAAGACCTGGGAAGGCTTCCTCGGCGGCTGGCTCAGCGCCGGCCTGCTGATCTGGTTCGTCGGCCCGGTGTTCACGCCACTGTCGGGACTGGGGCTGGCGATTATGGCCGTCGTCCTGCCGGTGGCCGGTTTCGCCGGGGACGTGACCATGAGCGCAGTCAAGCGCGACATCGGCGTCAAGGACACCAGCCACGCCATCCCCGGCCATGGCGGCGTGCTGGACCGCGCAGACAGCCTGACCTTCACCGCCCCGCTCTATTTCCACCTGATGGCGCTTTATGCGCTGGACCGGTTCTGAGATGAGTTTTCTGCGGTCCCTGCTGCTGATCCTGATCTTCCGGCCGCTGGCCCTGTTCATGACCGGGGCCGATGTCGCCAACCGCGAGCGGCTGCCCCTGAAGGGCCCGGCGATCATCGCCGCCAACCATTCCAGCCATGTCGACACCCTGCTGATGCTGGCGATCTTTCCGTCGAAGGCCCTGCGTCGCCTGCGTCCGGCGGCGGCGGCCGACTATTTCCTGCGCGACCCGGTGATCGGCTGGTTCTCGCGCCGGGTCATCGGCATCGTGCCGGTGGCCCGGGCCAAGGCCGGCAGCGGCGAGGACGTGCTGGCCCCGGCCCGTGAGGCCCTGGCGGCCGGCGACATCGTCCTGGTCTTTCCGGAGGGCACGCGCGGCGAGGGCGAGACCGACGAGATGGGCCGGCTGAAAAGCGGCGTGGCGCGGCTGGCCGAAGCCTTCCCCGACGCCCCGGTGATCCCGGTCTGGATCCAGGGGGCCGGTCGGGTGCTGCCCAAGGGCGAGGTGGTGCCGGTGCCGCTGAACTGCGCGGTACTGGTCGGCGAGGCCCTGCACTGGGAGGGCAGCCGGCCGGCCTTCATGGACACGCTGCGGACCGCCCTGCTGGCCCTGAAGGCCGAGGCCCCGCCCCTGCGCTGGCGGGACGGCTAGACGGGCGACGGGTCGCTGCGCCCGTCGATCCAGCGGGTCATGGCCGGCCAGCGCCCCACGGCCTCGGCCAGGGCCGCATAGCCGACCCCGATCACCAGGACACTCAGCAGGGAAGCCGGCTGGAACCCATGGGGGGTGTCGCCCTGCAGGGTCAGCGGCCGTACCAGCAGAAGGATGACGATGTTGTTGGCGGCATGGGCCCCGATCGCCAGCTCGATGCCGCCGGTCCGCAGGGTCATCCAGGTCAGGCCTGCCCCCATGGCCATGCGCAGCAGGAAGGCGTCGGGATTGGGGTCGAGGTGGATGGCCGCAAACAGCAGGCCGTTGATGCCCATCAGCCACAGCGGATTGCGACTGAAAGCCGCCGTATGCTTCAGCAGCCACCCCCGGAAGACGATCTCCTCGGCCGCCGCCGCGATCACCAGCAGCAGCACCGCGAAGGCGGCATAGGTCACGCGCCCGACAGCGGTGGGGGCGAGATCCAGGACCGGCGGCCGGGGCAGGGCGACCCCGAAGGCGGCCGTCGCCAGGATCAGGGCCGACATGGCGAGGGCCACCACGACCAGTCCGGCGATCAGCAGCCGGGTCCGGAAACCCTGCTCGACGATGATGTAACGCCGCCAGGGCCGGTGGGTCAGACCGGCGGCCACCGCCACAAAGGCCAGGGCCGCCGCGCCGTTGGCACCGGCCAGCACGGCCAGCAGGAACAGTGAGGCCCGGGCATTGGTCTCGGCCATGGCCGGCTGGTCGAAGGAGGCGAACAGGGCCGTCGCGGTCGGCACGCCGTCCAGACCGCTGACCAGCACCAGGACGGCGAGGCAGGCGGCCACCGCCCCCAGCAGGGCCGCAACGATCGCCGCCAGGATCCCGACCGGCACGGTCAGCAGCAGCATCCGCCCGTCACGATCGCGCGTCGTCAGGTCTGCGAGAAATCGCGAAGCCCGCATCGCCTCCATGATAGCCACGACTGCCATCGCTCTGCCCGCATCTCCCGTTCCCGGCGACTAAGAGAGCGCGGCGGCCGGCTTGTAAAGCGTCCGGCTTGCCGTCAGGGGCGGAGCGCGGCACACATCGCCCAGAGGCGCGAGGGGACGATCATGAGCGATGCGAAAGAGGGCGACGCCCACCTGCACAGACTGGTGCTGTTCTCGGATGCGGTGTTTGCGATCGCCATCACCCTGCTGGCGATCGAGATCCATCCGCCCGAGCACTGGACCAGTGTCGGGGAGCTGTTTTTCCTGATGGGCCCCAAGCTGGCGGCCTATGCGATCAGCTTTGCGGTGATCGGCATCTACTGGGTCAGCCACCGGCGCCTGTTTGAACGGATCGCCCGGGCCAACGGCATGCTCGACGCCCTGAACTTCATCACCCTGGGCCTGGTGGCCCTGCTGCCGCTGGGCACCGAACTGCTTTGGGAGCAGGAAGCCGGCCGGGCCTTTCCGGTCTATGTGACGCTGGTGGCGCTGATCGGGGTCAGCCTGGGCCTGCTGTGGGGCTATGCCGCCTTCATCGGCAAGCTGGTCAAGCCGATCCGTCCCCTGCTGGCCACCTATGTGCTGGTGCGGGTCGCGCTGCTGCCGGGCCTGATGTGCGGCCTGTCCTTCTTCAGCCTTGTCCACCCCTGGGGTTGGGGCCTGATGGCCGCGATCGTCGGGAGCCTGGCCCTTGCGGGCCGCCGGATCGAGCGCCGGGCCGCCCCGCAGGACGCGACCTGATGCGCATCGTCTCGGGACAGTATCGCGGCAAGGCCATCATCGCCCCGCCCGGTGACGCCACGCGCCCCACCTCGGACCGGGCCCGTCAGGCCGTATTCAACATCCTGGAGCACGCCGCCTGGGCCCCGGAACTGCACGGCGCGCGGGTGCTGGACGTCTTTGCCGGCTCCGGCGCGCTCGGTCTGGAAGCCCTGTCGCGGGGCGCGGCCTTCTGCCTGTTCGTGGAAACCGCCGACCCGGCCCGCGGGGCGATCCGCGAAAACATCGAGGCCATGGGCCTGTTCGGGGTCAGCCGGGTGCACCGCCGCGATGCGACCGACCTGGGGCCCCGCCCCTCCAGCGCCGGCGCGCCGTTCAACATCGCCTTCCTCGACCCGCCGTACGGCAAGGGTCTGGGCGAGAAGGCCCTGGCCGGGCTGCTGGCCCACGGCTGGCTGGCCCCCGGAGCGATCGTGATGTTCGAACGCGGCCGCGACGAGCCGGCCCCGGTGACGCCGGGCTTTACGCTGATCGACAGCCGCGACTACGGCGCGGCCCGGGTGCTGTTCCTGCAGGCCGCCTGAAGCGCTTCAAGCCTGGTGCCCTTGCGCTCGACCTCTGCCGTTGACCGTCATCCCGGAAATGGCGGGTGAAGTGTCGAGTCTAACGACCCGTCACCTCAGTTATCCCGAACGACCTTGAGCACTGCCTCGCCGTAACGGTCGAGCTTGCCCTGGCCGACGCCTCCGGCCCTCGCCAGCGCCGGCAGGCTGGCCGGACGCGCGGCGGCGATCTCGGCCAGGGTCGCGTCGTGGAAGATCACATAGGGCGGCACGTGCTGGGCCTGGGCCTGCTCCTTGCGCCAGGCCCGCAGGGCCTCGAACAGGCCCTGGTCGCCCATCGGTACGGTCAGGGCCTTGCCCTCGCGGCGCTTGCGCGGCGCGCCCGAGCGGCTGCCAGTGTCCGAGGCCTCGACCTGCTGGCGCAGGCTGACCCGCCGCTCGCCGCGATAGACCGCCTTGACGCCCTCGACATCGCCCAGCCCGACCAGCGGCCGGCCGTCATTGGGATCCTCGCGCAGCAGACCCTCGAAGACCAGGGTGTCGAGCAGGTCGCGCCAGGTAACGGGGCTGAACTCGCGGCCGATGCCGAAGGTCGACATCTGGGCCTCCTGCGGGGTGACGTCCTTGGTCTTGCCCAGCAGGTGGTCGATCAGACGCCCGCGCCCGAACCGGCCGCCCAGGCGATGGGCCGCTGATAGCGCCTTCTGGGCCGCCTCGGTGGCATCGATGCCCTTCGGCGGCGAGGTACAGATGTCGCAGACGCCGCAGACGGCGACGCCCTCCTCGCCGAAATAGCGGCGCACGGCGGCGGCGCGGCAGGTCACGCCCTCCAGCATGGCGTAGAACTGCCGCAGCTTGCGGGACTGGACCTGGCGGACCTCGTCGGGGGCCTCGCGGCTCTCGATGCGCTTGCCGGCCCAGGCCATGTCGGCCGAGCCATAGAGGGTGATGCCCTCGGCCGGCTGGCCATCGCGCCCGGCCCGGCCGATCTCCTGCCAGTAGGCCTCAATGGCGGCCGGCGGATCGGCGTGGATGACGAAGCGCACGTCGGGCTTGTCGACCCCCATGCCGAAGGCGATGGTCGCCACCATCACCGCCGCATCGGCCTCGAGAAACTCTTCCAGCCGGCGGGCCCGAACGCCCTTGTCGAGCCCGGCATGATAGGCCAGCGCCGGTACGCCCTCGGCGATCAGCTTCTCGGCCAGCTTTTCGGTGGAGTCGCGACTGCCCGCATAGACCACCCCGGCCCTTCCGGGACGCTCCAGCACCAGCTCGACGACCCGATCGTGGCCCTTGCCGCGCTTGCGCTCGGCACTGAGCGCCAGTTCGGGCCGGGCGAAGCTGTCGACAAATTCGGCCGCGCCCTGCAGGCGCAGCTCGGCGCGGATGTCGTCGCGGGTCCGCGCGTCGGCGGTGGCGGTCACCGCCAGACGCGGCACGTCCGGGAACACCTCGGCGATGCGCCCGAGCATGCGGTACTCGGGCCGGAAGTCATGGCCCCACTGGCTGACGCAGTGGGCCTCGTCGACGGCGACCAGGGCCAGGTTAAGCCGCGACAGCCGGTCCAGCATCGACGGCTGCATCAGGCCTTCGGGCGACAGGTAGAGCAGGTCGAGCCGGCCGTCCTCGATGCGCCGCCAGATCGCTGTCCGCTCGTCGGGCAGGGTGTTCGAATCCAGCCGCTCGGCCGCGACCCCGGCCTGCTGCAGGCCCGCCACCTGGTCGGCCATCAGGGCGATCAGCGGCGAGACGACCAGACCGAGGCCCGGGCGGATCAGGGCCGGGATCTGGTAGCAAAGGCTCTTGCCGCCGCCGGTCGGCAGCACGGCCATGGCGCTGCGCCCGGCCAGCAGCTCGCCGATCACGCCCGCCTGAAGGCCCCGGAAATCGGCATGGCCGAAGGTGCGGCGCAAAACCTCGCGGGCAGTCTCCAGGCCGGGGCTCGAATCGGGGGGATGGGTCACGAGGGTCTTATGGCCGGGGTGCGGGCAGCCGCCAAGCGTAACGGCCCCGGAAGGTGTTTCGCTTGACTTAGTCAAAAGACTAATTAGTAAGTTGGCTCATGAACGAGGTCTTCAAAGCCCTGTCGCATCCCGCCCGCCGCCGCATGATCGCCATGCTGCGCGAGGGCCCCCTGGCGTCCGGCGAAATCGCCGCCCGCTTCGACATGGCCTGGCCCACGGTCTCGACCCATCTGGCTGCCCTGAAGGCGGCCGGCCTGGTCGAGACCGACAAGGACGGCGCCTCGGTGCGCTATCGCCTCGTCATCTCGGCCGCCGAGGAGGCGGTGTCGTTCCTGATGGAGCTCATGGGTGCGGGCGGAGACCCCGACGTAGCCGGCTCCGGGGAGAGCAAGACATGAACC
>NZ_QAII01000045.1 GCF_003060965.1 Caulobacter sp. HMWF025
GCCGGGGGGATTCCGCCATATTCTAGAAACGTCAAAGGTGGTTCTAGAATGGGCATCAGCATCAAGCGGGTGGAAACAGAGGCTCTGGCTTGTGCAAACGCCCTCGCCACCGGGTAGAGCCTGACCCAGGCCATCCATCAGACCTCTATCGTTGCCGTGGCCTGGCGGACCTACGGCAGGGGGCGGTCTCGCGTTGCGCTGAATTATGGCGTCTGTTTTGCCTATTCGCTTGCTAAGGACATGGATGAGCCGCTGCTGTTCAAGGGAAACGACTTCACTCACACCGACGTCAAGCGAGCTGCCCTGTCATGATCTCCCGTCGCCATCTGCTCGCATTTGCCGCCGCCCTGCCGCTGGTCGCGGCAGCTCCGGCGCCCGTCCGGTTACAGATGATCACGGACCTCGGCGTCATCGTCCTTGAACTGTACCCCGACCGGGCCCCGATCACCGTGGCCAATTTCCTGGCCTATGCGGACAAGCACCTGCTGGACGGGGGCAGCTTCTATCGCACCGTCTCGCCCCGCAACGACAATAACCCGGCCACCATCAGCGTCATCCAGGGCGGGCTGAACCGCGATGACAGTCCCATGCCGGCCATCGCCCACGAGACCACCAAGGTCACGGGCCTCCTGCACACGGACGGCGTCATCTCGATGGCCCGGGCCGCGCCGGGCACGGCGGGGTCGGAGTTCTTCATCTGCCTGGGCGACAATCCCGCCCTGGATTTCGGCGGCGCGCGTAATCCTGACGGTCAGGGTTTTGCGGCCTTCGGGCGGGTGGTTGAAGGCATGTCCGTCGTCCGGCTGATCCATGACGCGCCGACGACCAGTTCGGCCGATGATCCCTACCTGAAGGGGCAGATCATCGCGAAACCCGTGCAGATTCAGAAGCTAAGCCGCAACTAAGGCAGCTGGGCCGGAGGAACGGCCCGTCGCTCCGGCCGTTCTTTCTCCGTGCGCAATCAGCGTGCCTTGCAGAGGACCAAGCCCATGGCCGAGAACACTCGCAATCCGCCGCAGCAGCCCAGCGAACCGTCGCGCCAGGCTCCGGGTCAACAGCAGAAGCAGGCCGAGACCCGCAAGCCCGAGCCCGGGCACAATCCCGGCGGACAGGCTGACAAGGCCGGCAAGATGGAACAGCCCAAGCGCTGACCGCAGCAGGCTCCAGACGATGAAGAGGCCGG
Organism: Caulobacter sp. HMWF025; assembly: GCF_003060965.1. Classification (GTDB taxonomy): domain Bacteria; phylum Pseudomonadota; class Alphaproteobacteria; order Caulobacterales; family Caulobacteraceae; genus Caulobacter. The sequence continues at coordinate 1,184 of NZ_QAII01000045.1, forward strand.
CGGTGATCCGCCGGCCTCTTTGTGTCTTGATCCTCCTCCATCAGGGGGAGGAACTACTTCGTCTCCACGACCGGCAGTTCGATGAAGCTGGCCGTATCTCCGGCGTGGAACACCCGCTGGGTGGCCTTCACATAGTCCGCCGGCTTGGCCAGGAAGATGTTGGGCACGAAGGTCTGCGGGTTGCGGTCATAGAGCGGGAACCAGCTGGACTGCACCTGCACCATGATCCGGTGACCCGGCAGGAAGGTGTGGTTGGCGGTCGGCAGGATGAAGTCGTACTTCAGCGGCGTATCGGCCTTGATCGCCTTGGGGGCACTGAAGCTCTCACGGTAGCGCCCCCGGAAGATGTCCATGCCCACAGCCAGTTGGTAGCCGCCCAGTTCCGGCTGGCTGGGGACCTCGTCGGGATAGACATCGATCAGCTTGACCACCCAGTCGCTGTCGGTGCCACTGGTCGAGGCAACCAGATTGACCTTGGGAACCCCGGCGATGGTCAGGGGCTTGTCGAGCGGGGCGGTGGTGTAGGTCAGGACGTCGGTGCGGTCGGCAAAGGCGCGCTGGTCGGTGACCAGCCATGTCTTCCAGCGATCCCCGTCGGCGAACCGCACCGGGCGCGGCACATAGGGCACGGGCTTGGCCGGGTCAGCGACATACTCGTCATAGGCCGCCGGTCCCTTGGCCGCAGCCGGGGCGGTAAAGGAGAGTCCGCCACCCGGGGCCAGGTACAACGGCCTGGACTTGCTCTGGCAGTTGCTCTCGCAAGCCAGCGGCCAGGTCTTAAAGCGGTCCCAGTGATTGGCACCGGTATTGTAGATCAGCACGGGCGGAGTGTCGGCCTTGGGCGCACCGTCCTTCAGATACTGGTCGAAGAACGGCTTGAGGGTATCGCGCCGGAACTGCAGGGCGGTGTCGCCCTCCCACTTGAACGGGCCCAGGTTGTAGCCGTCATAATTGACCTGACTGTGCCGCCATGGGCCCAGCACCAGGAAGCTCTTGTCGTTGGCCGTGTCCTTGGGCTCGGTAGCGGCATAGGCATGGACGCCGCCCCACATGTCTTCCTGGTCCCACAGGCCCTGGATCCACATGACCGGCACCTTGAGCGGCGTCTTGGCCATGGTCCCGTCGAGGGCCTGCTCGCTCCAGAACGGCGTATAGGCGGTGTTTTCCACCAGCTTCTTCCACCAGGGCAGGCCGTCGAGACCGTTCAGCCTGGCATAGTCGCCCGCCGATCCGGCCCGGCGGAAGGTCTCGTAGTCGTCATAGCCGGGCCGGGTCACCTCGTCGGCGGCTCCGCGGGCGGTGGTCTGGCTGGCGAAGAAGTCGAAATTGATCTGCCGGAACGCGCCGTGGTGGAACCAGTCGTCGCCCATCCAGCCGTCGATCATCGGGCTCATCGGCGCGGCGACCTTCAGGGCCGGATGCGGATTGACCAGGGCCATCACCACCGTGAAGCCCTCATAGGAACTGCCCATCATGCCGACCTTGCCATTGGTCTCGGGCACGTTCTTCACCAGCCAGTCGATGGTGTCATAGGCGTCGGTCGAGTGATCGACCTCTGAGGAATTGAGCGGGCCCTTCAGGGGCCGGGTCATCACATAGTCGCCTTCCGAGCCATACTTGCCGCGAACGTCCTGGAAGACCCGGATATAGCCGCCGTCGGCCACGAACGGCTCGTCGCCCTGGGGCAGGGTCGAGATCATCCGCGGGCTGTCGTTACGGGTTGCACGCTTGGCCGCATTGTAGGGCGTCCGCGTCATGATGATCGGCAGGTTCTTGCCGCCCTTGGGTATCACGATGACGGTGTAGAGCTTCACGCCGTCGCGCATGGGGATCATCACCACGCGCTTCTCGTAGTCATAGCCGACCTTGGCGGCGACATACTTGCCGTCGATATCCGGCGTCAGGGCGGGCGTCTGGGCGTGCGCTGCCGAGGTGAGGGCGAAGACCGCAGCCGCGGCCAGCAGGCCGGCACGCAGTGGAAAGGCGAGACTCATGGGGCGCTCCTGAACAGGCCCGTACCTTAGGAGCGCTTTTGCCCGGCGGCTATCGGATCCGGGCTCACCAGGGCAGGTCGGTATCGCCCCGCAGAATCGCCTCGGTCTCTGCCGTGTGCTGACCGCCGTTCCGGTCGTGCAGCACGAGGGGCGGCAACAGCACCAGAGGGGCCTTGCCCGTCTTGATGGCCCGCACCAGCACGCGCTTGGCCGGGGCGTCGGCAAAGGGTTGAACGGGGCGAATCCGGAAGGATCCGGCCTTGGGGGCGAGCAGGGTCAGGATGTCGGCGAGACGATCCGCACGATGGACGATCGTGATCCGGCCGCCCTCGCGCACGGCCTTGAGCAGAAAAACCGTCCAGGCGGCGAGCCCGCCGTCGGCCATCCAGGCCCCGGTCTTTTCCGGAGCCGGGGCGCGCAGGGCCGAGGGATCGTCAAAGAACGGCGGATTGGCCATGACGGAATCAAAGACTGGCCGCTCCAGGGCCCTGAAGCCGGTCTGGACATCGCCTTCGAGGATCTCGACCCGTGTGCCCAAGGCGTTGAGGGCGACATTGTCGCGCGCCAGGGCCGCCGCCTCCGGGGCGCGCTCAAGGCCGCAGAAGGTCGTATCAGGTCTGCGGGCCGCAGCGGCCAGCAGGGCCCCGCCCACGCCGCAGCCGGCCTCGAGCACGCGATCGCCCGGCCCTGAGTCGCAGGCGGCCGCCAGCAGGGCCGCATCCAGCCCCGCGCGGTAGCCGCCGAGGGTCTGGCGCAGGCGAATCCTGCCGTTCAGCACCCGATCTTCGGTGACCTTGCTCTCGTCCAACGCATCAAGCCTTGTGCTCGCCTTGACCCTGACCTATCCCGCCACCATTGTCCCTCGCAACGGCTGATCCCGCTGGGAGGCGTAGGTGAGGCCCGGGCACCATCAAGTGCCGGTCAAGGAGAGCATGGTCTTGGACGCAGCAGCAGCGACCCTCGCCCGACAACCGGGATCGGTGGATCGTCTCGTGCGTCTGGCCGCCGCCGACATGGCCGGGGTCGACCAGTTGATCACCGAACGCATGCAGAGCGACGTGCCGGTGATTCCGGCCCTCGCCGAGCACCTGATCGCGGCCGGCGGCAAGCGCCTGCGGCCGCTTCTGACCGTGGCGGCGGCCCGCCTGGCCGGCTCCGACAATGCGGCCTGTCTCAAGCTGGCCGCTTCGGTCGAGTTCATCCACACCGCGACCCTGCTGCATGACGACGTGGTCGACGGCAGCCAGCTGAGGCGCGGCAAGGTCGCCGCCCATCTGATCTGGGGCGCGGCGCAAAGCGTTCTGGTCGGCGACTTCCTGTTCGCCCGCGCCTTCGAGCTGATGGTCGAGACCGACTCGATGAAGGCACTGGAGATCCTGGCCCGCGCCAGCCGGGTGATCGCCGAGGGCGAGGTGCTGCAGCTGACCCGCAGCCACGACCTCAACCTGTCGCAGGCCATCTATCTCGACATCATCGCGGCCAAGACCGCTGAACTGTTCGCCGCGGCTTCTGAAGCCGGTGCCGTTTCAGCCGGTGTGGATGCCGTTCGCTCTGAAGCCCTTCGGTCCTATGGCCTGAACCTCGGCCTGGCCTTCCAGCTGGCTGACGACGCCCTCGACTACGGTGGCGCGACCGAGACGCTGGGCAAGAATGCCGGGGATGATTTCCGCGAAGGCAAGGCCACCTTGCCGCTGCTGCTGGCTATCGCCCGGTCGGGTCCGCGCGAGGCCGAGTTCTGGGAGCGGGCCATCGGCCGTCGCGAACAGACCGAGGCCGACTTCCGCCGGGCCCGCGAGCTGATCATCGGCTCGGGCGCGCTGGACGCGACTCTCGACCTCGCCGCCGACTATGCCGACAAGGCCAAGGCGGCCCTGGCTGTTTTCCCGGCCAATGACTGGCGCGAGGCGCTGGAAAGCCTGGCCGACTTCGCGGTCAGCCGGAGAGCCTGATGGCGCAACGTCCGCTGCCGCCGCGCCTGGGCGCATCACCGGACGAGCCCCTGCCGCGATTGCAGACCGTGATTGCGACCTCACCGGCCAATCCCGCCGGAGATCCCAATGTGCGGGCCCATGAGGCCGGCGAGGCGGCCGGCAAGGTGATCGGCGGCGGTGTCGGCGTGCTGCTGGGCCTGGTGCTTCTGCTGCTGCTGTTCGGGCCGGTTCTGTGGGCCCCGCTGTGGGCCGGACTAAGGACCGCCCGTTTTGTCCCCGGGCCCTGGTGGCCCTGGCTGGTCGGGATATCGGCCTTTGTCGCGGTCAGCCTGATCCAGGCCCTGCTGCTGATCCAGAAGAGTCCGCTGCTGCGCTATCCGGTCGTGGCCCTGTTCTCCGCCGCCTGGGTCGGCGGACTCTGGCTGGAGCTGACCTCACCGCGCCATGACTGGATCGACACGGCTCCGACCCTGCACATGCCCGGACCCTGGAGCTGGGCCCTGATCGGCACCGGCACGGTGATCTATGCCGGGCTCTACCTGCTGGCCCTGTCCCAGGTCGGCAAGGGGCGCTGGACCCGGCGCTGGCAGCTGATCAAATAGGCGCATCGTCCCGGCATGGTGAATTCGGCGTAAGGCTGCCCCGCTGATCTCGACAAAAGGCCGGAACACGACCACCTCTAGGTCCTGAGTGGGGAGACGGTCACGATGATCCGGCTGATACTGAATATCCTGTGGTTTATCCTGGGGGGCTGGATCTCCGGCCTGCTCTGGCTGCTGGGCGGCGCGCTGCTGGCCATCACCATTGTCGGCTTGCCCTATACGGGCGCGGCCTGGCGGATCGCCGGCTTTGCCTTCTGGCCGTTCGGCAAGGAGATCGTCAGCCGCGAGATCGTCAGCGGCCAGCATGACCTCGGCACCGGGCCGCTGGGCTTCCTGCTCAACATTGTCTGGTTCCTGCTGGGCGGCTGGTACATCGCCCTCAGCCACCTGATGATCGCCTTTGCCGAAGCCATCACGATCGTCGGCATTCCCTTCGCGATCAAGGACTTCCAGCTGGCCATGATCGCCCTGGCCCCGATCGGCCGCGAGGTTGTCAAGCGGTAAGCTTCGGCTTGGCTGATCAGCGCCGCATCACATGGGTCCAGGGGCCGCTCGTATCGGTCACAAAGCCCTGGGCTTGCCAGAACGGACCTGCCGCATGAGAGGCGCGGGCGTTGACCGTCAGGAGGCTGACGCTGTCGAGGCCTTCCTGGACCAGGGCGGAGGCGAGGGCGGTGGCGACACCCCTGCGGCGGAAGTCCGGGCGCACATAGAAGCGCCGCAGGCGGCGGGCCGGTTCGGCGGCATCGGGCTCGACAGAGAGGCCGCCGACGCCGGCCAGCGTGCCGGCCAGAAACGCTGCGAGCAGGGCTTCGCCATCACCCTGGAAACGTACGCCCGCCCGCCAGCCATCCGACAGCAGGGCCATGTTGCGCACGCCTTCGCCGGAGGCTTCGGCGGCGAGCGCGTCGAAATCCTCCGGCAGGTCGTCAAAGAGCCTGACGAGCTGAAGCATCAGCCCGGCGAGATCATCTTCTCCGGACGCACGAACTGGTCGAACTCTTCATTGGTCAGGTAGCCGCCGCCGACGGCTTCCTCGCGCAGGGTGGTGCCGTTCTTGTGCGCCGTCTTGGCGATCTTGGCGCAGGCGTCATAGCCCAGCTTGCCGTTCAGGGCTGTGACCAGCATCAGGCTGTTCTCGACGCCCTTCCGGATGTTGTCGACGCGCGGCTCAATGCCGACCACGCAGTTGTCGGTGAAGCTGATCGCCGCGTCGGCCACCAGACGCACCGACTGCAGGAAGTTGTAGGCCATCACCGGGTTGAAGACGTTCAGCTCGAAATGGCCCTGGCTGCCGGCGAAGGTCAGGGTCGAGTGGTTGCCGAACACCTGGGCGCAGACCTGGGTCAGGGCTTCGGACTGGGTCGGATTGACCTTGCCCGGCATGATCGACGAGCCGGGCTCGTTTTCCGGCAGGGACAGTTCGCCGAGGCCGGCGCGCGGACCAGAGCCCAGGAAGCGGATGTCGTTGGCGATCTTGAACAGGCTGGCGGCCACCGTGTTTATGGCCCCGTGGCTGAAGACCATGGCGTCGTGGGCGGCCAGGGCCTCGAACTTGTTGGGGGCGGTGGTGAAGGCCAGGCCCGTGACGCCGGCGATCTTCTCGGCGACCAGTTCGGCAAAGCCCACGGGTGCGTTCAGGCCGGTGCCGACGGCGGTGCCGCCCTGGGCCAGTTGCATCAGCATCGGCAGGGTCATCTCGATGCGGGCGATGCCGTTCTCGATCTGCTGGGCATAGCCGCCGAACTCCTGGCCCAGGGTCAGGGGCGTGGCGTCCTGGGTGTGGGTGCGGCCGATCTTGATGATGTCCTTCCACTCGGCGGCCTTGGCAGCGAGGGCCGTGTGCAGGTGCTTCAGGGCCGGGAGCAGATCGTGGACCACCTGCTCGGCGCAGGCGATGTGCATGGCCGTCGGGAAGGTGTCGTTCGACGACTGGCTCATATTGACGTGGTCATTGGGGTGGACCGGTTTCTTCGAACCCATCTCGCCGCCCAGCATCTCGATAGCGCGGTTCGAGATCACCTCGTTGGCGTTCATGTTCGACTGGGTGCCCGACCCCGTCTGCCAGACCACCAGCGGGAAGTGGTCGTTGAGCTTGCCTTCGATCACTTCATTGGCGGCAGCGATGATCGTCTCGGCGATCTTCGGATCAAGCTTGCCGAGCGCAAGGTTGGCCTCGGCGGCCGCCCGCTTGACGATGCCGAGGGCCCGCACCACCGGCAGGGGCTGCTTTTCCCAGCCGATCTTGAAGTTGCCGAGGCTACGCTGGGCCTGAGCGCCCCAGTAGCGGTCGGCGGCGACTTCGATGGGGCCGAACGTATCGGTCTCGATGCGGGTGGCGGTCATGGAGCAGATCCCTCACGTGCTATTGGCGCGGGTTTAGCGAAAGGGGGAGAAGACTGCAAAGCCGTAAGGCCTTAAGACGCCCTGATGAACGACGGCTGGACCCATCACGGCAAGGTGCGCGCCTGCGAGGCGAACGGTGAACTGACCCTCGAGGTCGACGGTCTCACCACCCAGGCCAAGTACTACAAGCCGCTGATCTACGAGTTCTTCCGCAAGGTCTGGCGGGGATCGCGTCCGGCCTGGGGCGAGTTCGAAGTCGACATTGTCATGGACTATGTCGGCGAGCCGCCCTGGATGGACCTCGACAACCTGGCCAAGGCCCTGCTGGACGCCATCAAGGGCTATGCCTTTCACGATGACGCCCAGGTCGCCCGACTGCTGGTCGAGCGCCGGTCCGGCGAGCGCGAGCGGATCATCATCGTCGTCCGCAAGCGCGATACGGACGTCCTGCGCCGCACGCTGGAAGGCTAGCCGCCCCAGGGCAGCAGGACGTTCCAGAGTCCGAGCAGGATCGCCAGCCCGATGTAAAGCAGGGTCGTGTAGGTGAAGGCGACCTTGCGCAGGGTGGTCCAGCTGTCGACCCGGCGGCCGCCCTTCCAGACCATCGGGGCCATCAGCAGGGTCACCACGGCCAGCACACTGGCGACCAGGGCGCAGGCCGAGCCGGTGACGAGCCAGCCGCTGGGCCAGTTGAAGAACACGGCGGCAATGTCGTTGCTCTTGGAGGCGAAGACCCCGACACAGCCCAGCGCGATCAGCCAAAGCACGGCCTGCGTCGTCTGCAGGAGATTGGCGCGTGTCTGGGTCGGGGTCTGGCGGGTCTCGCGGCGATTGCGCACGAACACGCCGGCCAGGGTTGCGACCGAGGCCAGGGCCGACAGAACCACGACCCAGGTCAGGAGGCCCGCCCCGTACGGGAAGCCGACGCGCTCGAAAGCGGCCCAGCCGCCGTTCGGGTAGAAGCGAACGGCCCTTTCCCCGGCGGTCTCGAAAGCGACCACTTCCGGGCCGTTGACCGACTGGAAGACACCGGGACGGCTGGTCGCATTCCACAGGGTCGACTTGCCGTCCATCAGGATGGCCAGTTGCCCGTCCGGGGTCGCCCTGACCTTGGCCAGCCGGATGATCCGGCCAACAAAGGCTTCGAGGCCGTGATAGGCACGGCGGGTGCCCAGATAGTCGCCTTCATAGCGCCGGGCGTCTTCCGCATTGAGGGCACGGCTCACTGGCACAGCCGGTGGTCGGGCGTAGAAGTGGGAAATGATGGCTGACGGGATCTCGGACGGGAGTTCCGCGCCGGTGTCGGTATTGACCGCAATGAAGATGCCGAGGCCGAGGTCGGGCACCACGACGAGGTTCGAGTGGAACCACAGGGTGTCGCCTGCATGGCCGAAGCCCCGGCGACCGCCCGGCAGCGGGATGTCCTGGAATCCGGCGTTCCATCCGGCCGCATCCGGGGTTGGGCGATACATCACCGTCTCGAAAGCCTTGGCCGTGCGGGGCGAATAGACGGTCTTGCCGTCCAGGGTGCCGCCGCCCAGCAGGAGCATCATGTAGCGGGCCATGTCGGCGGCCGTGGACGAGGCCCCGCCGGCCGGCGCGATCTGGCCGGTCATTTCCGGCGGTTGCTCCTGCCAGCCCAGCGGCGTCCAGCGGAAGCCGTCCGAGCGGTCGGCGGCCAGGGCCGGTGACATCGGGGCCGGCAGATCTTCGCGCCACGGGCGGGCGTCGCGGAAGGTCGTGCGGGTCATGCCGGCCGGGAACAGGATCTCTTCGGCCACCAGCTGCTCGAACGGCTTGCCGGTGACATTGGCCACGGCGGCCCCGGCCAGGGCCGCGCCATAGTTGGAATAGGACGGCAGGGTGCCGGGCTCCCGCACGCGGCGCGGACGTTCCTGGCGCAGATACTCGTTCAGCGGCCGAACGCGCTGCCAGTCCTGCTCGAACAACTGGCCCATGGCCCGGTCTTCAAAGCCCGGCGTATGGGTCATCAGGTCGCGCAGACGCACCGGACCCATGTTCTTGCCGCGGATCTGGATTGCTTCCGGCAGATAGAGATTGACCGGGCCGTCCAGCCGCATGCGGCCGGCCTCGATCTCGTTCATCAGGGTGATCCAGGTGAAGGTCTTGGAGATCGACGCCACGCGGAACAGGGTCCTGTCGGGATCGACGGCGCGGCGACTCTTTACGCTGGCGACGCCATAGCCCTTCTTCAGGATCACCTGGCCGTTCTGAACCACCGAGATCGTCGCCCCGGCGATATGGTCCTCGACCATGCCGCGCTGCATCAGGCCATCAACGAAGGCTTCGAGCTCTGGAGCGGGCAGGGCGGCGGCGGCCGTGGCCACCGGGACCTGGGGGATGTCGGCAGGCGCAGCCGGCGGTGCCGTGACGGGACGCGTCGCGAAGGCCACGGGCCGTGGACGCAGGCGGGCGGGTCGCTTCAGACTGGCATAGGGACGCGGCCCCTCGGCGACGGGCGCTGCAGGACCGGTCGAGGTCACTGACGCGGCGGGCTCGGCCGGCGGCGTGGTCTCCTGGGCCCCGACGAGGCCGGCCGGAAGAAGAAGGCCGATCAAGACCGCAAGCAGGGCGGAGCCGGACAAAAGGCGTGACGTCAAGGGGCCGACCTCTGGGACAATGCAGGCGGAGTTCCAGTGACTTCTAGGGCGCCTCGCACAGCGTTCAAAGAGCGGCGTGCACTGTTCCTCGCGAATACTGGAGCCGCCCTATCGTTCAGGGGGCTTTCGCCTGTCGAATGCGTACAGCGGCAGGAACGGGCGCAGGGCCGGGCCGATCCAGACCTGGGGCTCGGAGGGGGGCGCTGCCCCGACCTCGACCTCCTTGCGGGCTACGCAGGCCTGCACCGCCGAACCGAGGGCGATGAAATCCCGTGCCCCCTTGGCGGAAGACAGGAAGCAGTCGTCGAAGAACGGATAACGATCGCTCTCGCCACATCCGAACGAGGCCCGGTCGGGGCGGGCGGCTGTCAGGATCATCCGGTTGGGCTTCTGCAGGGCCGGGATGAAGACGCCCGAGAAGCAGGCCGAAATGACCACCACCGCAGGGCGGGCGGGACAGGCATCGTCGATCAGTGCGGCCAGACGCGACGGGCGCAGCAGGTCTTCACCCAGCAGGGCTCCCTCCGGTCCGCCGTGGCTGCTGATGTAGAAGAGACAACCGGACCTGGCTGTCTGGGCGCTGTCTTTCAGACCCTGGTGGATCGCGGTGATCTCAGCCGGCTCGGGTCCCTGGCCCGGATAGCGTTCAGGGCGCACCGAATACTGGCGGATGGCCGTCCGGGCAAAGCCCAGGCCTGCCAGGGTGTCGGCGACGTCGCGACGGGCATTGTCGAAGGCTTCCGTCGGACCGCCGGAATGGGCATGCCAGTCACCGGCCACGACCACGGCGGACCAGCGCGAAAATGGGGTCTGGGCCTGGACCGAAGGGGCGAGCACGAACAGAACGAGGCCGACGAGAATGCCCGCTGTGCGCCCCATCGCTCCGCCCTATTTCTTGAACCGGGCGAAGGGGGTGGGGATGGCCGTTCCGCTGGCCTTGGCCAGCAGCCGTCCCTCGCTGTCGTAGAGTTCGCCCTCGGTGAAGCAGACCGTCCGGCCCCATTTGACGACCCGACCGATGCCCCGCAACGCGCCGGGCATGGCCGGACGCAGGAAGCTGGTCTTCATCTCCAAGGTGGGGACGACGTGGGTCATGCCGGAAGTGATCATGCCCGCCACCGACATGCACTCGTCGAGCATGGCGCAGACATAGCCGCCCTGGATCTGGCCCATGGGATTGCACAGAAGGTCCGCCCGGGCCGTGAAGGCGACCTCGACCTCACGCTCGGCCTGGCAAACGGCCAGTAGCTCGAAGCCGAGGGTCTGCGAGCCTGTCGGCGCATTCTTGGACGCGCGGAAGCGGGCGAGGATCGCCTCGTCGGTCAGGGCCTGGGGCTCGTCCGCCGCGACGTCGCTCACGGTCTACTTCTTCCGGAACTGGTCGAGAGAGATGATCTTGGGCGCGTCTTCGCCCGACGGGGGCGACGGCGAGTCCGGCTCAGGCTCGTCGGTCGGTTCCGGTGGCACGATATCGGGCGCCTCGAACTGCAGGGCGAACTGAACCGACGGATCGTAGAACCGGGTCACTGCCGCATAGGGGACCGACAGGCGCTTCGGCTGGCCGCCGAACTTCAGCGTGACCGAGAAGAAGGTCTCGCCCGGGGCCAGATCCCAGTACTGATGCTGCAGGATGATGGTCATCTCGTCCGGATACTTGCCCAGCAGGTCCTGCGGGCCGGAGACGCCGGCCGCCTGTGTCTTGAAGGTGATGTAGAGGTGGTGCGGCTCGGGCAGGCCGCCGGGCGCAGCCGCCTTCTTCAGGGCCGCCTTGACCACGCCACGCAGGGCGTCCTGCGCCATGGCCTCATACTGCATCAAGTCTTCAGGCGGATTGGATTGGGCCATGCGGTCCGTCAGAAACAGGGAACTGAAACGAGACTCCCAGCCTAGCCTGTCATGCCCCTTCGGCAAAGATGGCGGGGGCGTCATCGAGTGCACTATTTTCAAAGGGGTATGCGGCCCGTGGACGCGGCCCTTCAGGCTCCCTCATGTCCGCTAGAAGCCGGAGGAGGGAGCCTCGGCTGCCACTTTTGGAAAGTGGAGGGATTCTGTTGGCAGGCTCCCTCCGGGCCCCGCCTAAGGATCTGAACCCCTAGGACTTAAGAGGCGAATTCACCTGCACCGCATTACGCGGCGACGGCGAACTCTTCAGCGAAGTTATCGTTCGCAGTTAGTTTAGCGGCCCGATACGGTGAGCCACGCCGAGAGAAAGCATAACACCTTTACACGTCTGTCGATGCTGATCGGCCCCATGCATCCCGTGATAACTCGGGAAGGATTGGTGGAGCCGCCGGGAATCGCACCCGGGTCCAGTCCGCTTATTACGTGCGCGTTTATCCCCATAGTCCGGCCGAGACCGGACAAATCCAATATAGGGACTTCGGTCGGGCGAGGGAAGGCTTGCCGGTCAAATGGCCGGGGATGGCCGCCGCCTACATGCCCTCGAGGCCGCGTTCGATCGACAGGACGCCCGTTCGCGACACTTCCACCAGACCCAGGGGGCGCATCAGGTCAAGGAACTTGTCGATCTTGGACGGCGCACCCGAAATCTCGAACACGAAGCTTTCCAGGGTGGTGTCCACTGGCTTGGCCCGGAAGATGTCGGCGATCCGTAGGGCCTCGACCCGCTCCGCGCCCAAACCGCGCACCTTGACCAGGGCCAGTTCGCGTTCGACGCCGTTAGGGTCGCGAGTCACATCGTGGACGCGGCGGACATTGACCACCTTGTTCAGCTGGGCCTCGATCTGGTCCAGCACCTGGCGCGTGCCTCGCGTCACCACGGTGATGCGGCTGGTGTGAGACTTGCGGTCGGTCTCGGCGACCGTCAGGCTTTCGATGTTGTAGCCGCGGGCGGCAAACAGGCCGACGACGCGGTGCAGCACGCCCGGCTCGTTGTCGACCAGCAGGGCGAAGGTCGCCGTCTGCTCGGCCTGGGCGGCGGTGGGCATGTCGTAGGCGGATCCGAGGGCGGCGGGGGCGTTGGTCATGGCACGCTTCTAAGCAAGGAGTGGGAAGGGGGCGAGGGGGATCGTCAGACCAGTCCCGCGCCGGCCTCGCCGATGACGTTGCCGATGTCCTCGACCTCGCCCATGATCATCTCATTGTGGGCCTTGCCCGAGGGAATCATCGGCAGGCAGTTCTCGTGCTTCTCGACGCGGCAGTCGAAGACCACGACCTTGTCGCTGTTGATCATCTCCAGGATCTTCCCATCCAGCTCCGCCGGGTCCGAGCAGCGGATGCCGACCGCGCCATAGGCCTCGGCCAGCTTCACGAAGTCGGGCAGGCTGTCGGAATAGGAGTGGCTGTAGCGCTCGCCGTGCAGCAGCTGCTGCCACTGGCGGACCATGCCCATCCACTCGTTGTTGAGGATGAAGATCTTGACCGGCAGGTCGAACTGGATCGCCGTCGACAGCTCCTGGATGCACATCTGGATCGAGGCCTCGCCGGCGATGTCGACCACCAGCGCCCCGGGATGGGCCAGTTGCACGCCCAGGGCGGCCGGCAGGCCGTAGCCCATGGTGCCCAGGCCCCCCGAGGTCATCCAGCGGTTGGGTTCCTCGAAGCGGTAGAACTGCGCCGCCCACATCTGGTGCTGGCCGACCTCGGTGGTGATGTAGGTGTCACGGCCCTTGGTCAGCTCATACAGGCGCTGGATGGCGTATTGCGGCTTGATGGTGGTCTCGGAGGCCCGGTAGTTCAGGCACTGACGGGCGCGCCAGGTGTCGATCTGGGCCCACCAGTCGCTCAGGGCCGCCTTGTTGGGCTGGTGCCCGGCGGCCTTCCAGGCGGCGATCAGGTCTTCCAGCACGCTGGCGGCATCGCCGATGATCGGCAGGTCGACGCGGACGTTCTTGTTGATCGACGAGGCGTCGATATCGATGTGAATCTTCTTGCTGCCGGGAGAGAAAGCATCCAGCCGGCCGGTGACGCGGTCATCGAAGCGGGCCCCAACGCAGATCATCACGTCACAGTCGTGCATCGCGTTGTTGGCTTCGAAGGTGCCGTGCATGCCCAGCATGCCCAGCCAGGCCGGATCGGCGGCCGGGAAGGCTCCCAGGCCCATCAGGGTCGAGGTGACCGGCGCGCCGGTCAGGGCCTGGAACTCCCGCAGCAGTTCGCTGGCCCGGGGACCGGCATTGATGACGCCGCCGCCGGTGTAGAAGATCGGCCGGCGGGCCTGGGCGATCAGCTTGGCGGCCTCGGCAATGCGGCCGGCCTCGCCCTTGGTCCTGGGGTTATAGGCATGGGTCGAGGCGACCTCGTGCGGACCAAAATACTCGCCCTTGGCGAACTGGACGTCCTTGGGGATGTCGATCAGCACCGGGCCGGGGCGACCGGTGGTGGCGATCTTGAAGGCCTCGTGGATGATCCGGGGCAGGTCGCGGACGTCTTTGACCAGGTAGTTGTGCTTGGTGCACGAGCGGGTCATGCCGACCGTGTCGGCTTCCTGGAAGGCGTCGGTGCCGATCAGGTGGGTGGGGACCTGGCCGGTGATGACGACCATCGGGATGGAGTCCATCAGGGCGTCCATGATGCCGGTGATGGCATTGGTCGCGCCCGGGCCCGAGGTGACCAGGACCACGCCCGGCTTGCCCGAACTGCGGGCATAGCCTTCGGCGGCATGGGTCGCGCCCTGTTCGTGGCGAACCAGGATGTGCTGCAGGCGCGGCTCATGGAACAGCGCATCATAGATCGGCAGGACCGCGCCGCCCGGATAGCCGAACAGCACCTCGACGCCCTGGTCCACGAGGCCGCGAACCACAATCTCGGCACCGGTCATGGCGCGGTCGGCGGTTTCGGCGGGAGCGGGGCTCTCGATGGTCTGGTGGGCGGTCATGGCGATGGTCCGGTGGAAAGGCGGGAAGGGGTAGGCGGAAAAGAAAAAAGGTCCCGAAGGACCTTTGCGCGCGCGACTGAACTACGACGTGACTTCAGGGTCACATCGCGGACAGCCGCTCCATAAGTACGTCCATGGTTTTGCGCACAAGTCTTGCTCCAAAGCTACGGAAAGGGTGATGCCATGCGCGAAGGAGGGCGTCAAGGCGGGGTTGGCGGCAAGGTTGTGCCTTTTTTGCCCGAAGTTCAATCTTTCAGTGCGTCCAGCAGCCGTTCCAGGGCGGCAGCGGCGAAGGCCTGCATGTTGGCGGCCCGGTCCTCGCTGCCGGTCTCCAGGGTAAAGGCCGTCTCGCCCTCGGCATTGGCGACCCCCAGGCAGGTGTGACCGGCCGCGTCGCCATAGGCATTGCCGGTCGGTCCGGCTGCGCCGGTTTCCGACAGGCCCCAGGTGGCCTTCAGGTTTTCGCGGGTCACCCGGGCCAGCAGGGCGGCATAGGGTTCGCTGGCCGAGCGCATGCCCTCTGTGGCCTTGTGCGGGATGTCCAGCAGCCGCATCCGGGCCCGGGCCGTATAGACGACGCTGCCGCCGATATAGAACTTCGACGCGCCCGGCACGGCCAGCAGGGCCGCCGAGATCAGTCCTCCGGACGAGGATTCGGCGATGGCGAGGGTTTCGCCCCGGGCAATCAGGCGCTCGGCGACGGCTTCGGCGAGGGCGGCGAGGTGGGTCATAGGCTAATGTCCTTGATCGTTGGAGGCCGTTCCCGAAATCCGCTCCCAGTCCGGAGTCTGGTTGCGGAACCAGGTCAGCTGGCGCTTGGCGTAGCGGCGGGTTTCCTGGCGGGCGGCGTCGAGGGCGGCGGGCAGGGTGGTTTCGCGGCGCAGATAGCTGGCCAGTTCGCGATAGCCGACGGCCTTCAGGGCGGGCAGGGCTGGATCCAGGCCCCGGGCCTGCATCGCTTCCACCTCCGCCAGCGCGCCGTCTTCGACCATCAGACCGAGGCGCGCATCACAGCGGGCATAGAGCTCGGCGCGGGGCGGATCCAGCAGCAGACCCTTCCAGCTGCCGGGCACCAGGGTTGGGCGGGTGTCGGCCTGCCAGGCGGTCAGGGAGCGGCCTGTCGCCACCGCCACGGCATGGGCCCGCAGCAGGCGCTGGCGATCGCCGCGCTCGATCCGCGCCTCGGCCTCGGGGTCGAGGGTCTGCAGGACCTCGCGAAATTCCGCCTCGCCCTGGGCGGCGTAGAGCAGGCTGGAGATCTCGCGCTGCGTTTCCGAGACCGGCGGCACTTCGGCCAGACCATGGGTCAGGGCCCGGAAATAGAGGCCGGTTCCGCCGACCACGATGGCGGGACGGCCGCGCTGGGCGATCCGCCTCAGGGCCTCGTCGGCGGCAGCGAGCCAGCGGCCGACCGACCAGCCCTCGGCGGCGTCGACGACACCGAACAGATGATGCGGGGTCCTGGCCATTTCGTCTTCGGACGGGGCGGCGGTGAGGACCCGCAGGCCGGCATAGATCTGCATGGAGTCGGCATTGACGATCTCACCGCCGATCTGTTCGGCCAGACGCAGGGCATAGGCCGACTTGCCGCTTGCCGTCGGACCGCCGATCAGCCAGATGCGAACATCAGGGGCCTTGGCCTGATCCAGGGTTGCGTCCATCACAGGGGAGCTCATGCGTCCGTCCTATTTCGTCGCGGCCAGCCTTGCCGCATCCGTGGGGCTTTCGCCAGTGCTGGCGACAGCGGCCGACATCGGCACCAAGGCCGTCAGGCCCGCAGCGGCGACGCCGCCGGTCCAGGGGCTTCCGCCGGCGACGGGCCTGAGCCCGGCCTCCAGCGAGAAGGTCGGTTGCGGGGCGGTCCTACTGATCCTCGGCAAGGTGGCGGACGGCTATCCGGACCTGTTCGCCAAGGACCCGAACGGCAAGGCCATCCAGACGGTCCTTAGTGCCCTCGGCTTCAAGGGTCGGGCGATGATGGATGAGGGCTTTGTCGAGGGCAGTGCCCTGGGGCTGACGCCGACCCAGACCTATGAGGCCGGGGTCAACCAGGTCCTGCAGCTGGTCAAGCCGGCGGCCGGGGGCAAGGCCGAGGATCTCGGGCGCGAGGCCGGTGCGGCCCTGATGCAGCGCTGTACGGGCATAACGGGCAACTGACCCGGCTTGACGGGCGCTGGCACCTGGCTTAGCGCCCGCCCATGCTCGCCATCACGCTCGTCGGCCCCGGGGCCGAAACCATCGCCCGCGCCCTGGATCTGGGGACACCGGTCCCGCTCGGGCCCGAGGCTTTCGACCTGACCGCAACCGGCGATGTCGCTGATCTCAAGGCCCAGATTGCCTCGCTGATCGGCGACCAGCCGGTCGATTTCGCCGTTCAGGCTCTGGCCAATCGCCGCAAGCGCCTGCTGATCGCCGATATGGACTCGACGATCATCAATGTTGAATGCCTCGATGAACTGGCCGACTTCGCCGGGGTCAAGGACAAGGTCTCCGAGATCACCGAGCGGGCCATGCGCGGCGAACTGGCCTTTGAGGGCGCGCTGCGCGAGCGGGTCGGCATGCTGGCCGGCCTGTCGGTCGGGGCGCTGCAGACCTGTTATGACGAGCGCGTCCAGCTCAATCCCGGGGCCCGGACCCTCGTTACGACCATGGCCGCCCATGGGGCCCGCTGCGCCCTGGTTTCGGGTGGCTTCACCTTCTTCACCCGTCGCGTGGCCGAGGCGGCAGGCTTCCACCTCAATCGCGCCAACACCCTGATCGAGGCGGATGGCAGGCTGACCGGACAGGTCGGCGATCCGATCCTCGGCAAGGAAGCCAAGCTGGCGGCCCTGCGCGAGGAAACGGCCGCTCTCGGCCTGACGCCGGCCGACGCTCTTGCGGTCGGCGACGGGGCCAATGATCTGGCCATGATCGAGGCGGCCGGCCTCGGGGTGGCCTATCGGGCCAAGCCGATCGTTGCCGCCCAGGCCCATGCCAAGGTCGACTACACCGATCTGACGACCCTGCTTTACTTCCAGGGCTATACGGCGGCGGAGTTCGTCTCGTGAGTTTTCCCCGCCGCGTCGAGGCGGTGGTCTTCGACATGGACGGCCTGCTGCTGGACACCGAGATCGTCTATCGCGCGGCGATGATCGAAGCCGGTGCGACCTTCGGTATCCAGTTCACCGGCGAGATCTATGCGGCCCTGGTCGGCCGGACCAATCCCGAAAGCGCCGTGCTGCTACGCGGCCTCTATGGCGAGGACTTTCCGGTCCAGGCCTATTTCGAAAGGGTCTGGAACGATGTCGAGGACCTGCTCGAGGCCGAAACCCGCCTGAAGGCCGGGGTGGTCGAGATCCTTGACTATCTGGATGACCGGGGCCTGCCGCGGGCCATCGCCACCTCGAACGGTATGCCCGCGGTCGAGCGCTATCTGGGCCGGTTTGACCTGCAGCGCCGCTTCCATGCCGTAGTCGCCCATGCGGACGTCACCCGTCACAAGCCGCATCCCGATCCCTATCTGGAAGCGGCCCGGCGGATCGGCATCGACCCTGCGGCGTGCCTGGCGCTTGAGGATTCCCACCCCGGTGTCCGGGCCGCCCATGCAGCCGGCATGATGACCGTGATGGTGCCCGACATCCTCGATCCGAACGAGGAGATGCACGACAAGTGCGTGCACATCGCCGACAGCCTGCACGTGGTGCTGGACCTGCTGAAGGCGTCGGCCTGAGGGCCCGGTTTTCAAGCTAGGCTAAACTCTTGTCATCCCGGACGGCGTAGCCGATCCGGGGCCCAGGGGCAGCCGCATCGCGTTGGCCCCTGGGTCCCGGCGCTCCGCTTCGCTGCGGCCGGGATGACAGGATTGTTTTGGCTCGGATCGCTGTCTAGGCGTGCTTTAGCGTACCGGCTTCGACGTCTGTCGGCATGTCGATCGACCAGCCCTCCAGGAACGTGGTCAGGGGCTCCAGGGCCATCGGACGGGCAATGTGGTAGCCTTGGGCAATGTCGCAGCCCATCAGTTGCAGCAGGGCCAGGGCTTCGCGGGTCTCGACCCCCTCGGCCGTGACCTTCATGCCGAGGCTGTGGGCCAGGTCCACGGTCGACTTGACCAGCAGGGCGTCCTTGCCACCGGCTTCCAGCTTCAGCACGAAGGCCTTGTCGATCTTCAGCTCGTCAGCACGGATCTGCTTCAGATAGGCGAGGGACGACAGACCCGAACCGTAGTCGTCGATCGAAACCGGAATGCCCGCTGCGGCCAGCTTGTCGAGCACGCCCAGGGCGACGTCGGGATTGCCGATGACGGCCGTTTCGGTGATCTCGAAACAGACCCTGGCCCCTTCGCGGGCCACGAGGTCGATGGCGCGATCGGCGAATTCGGCATCGTCGATCAGGCGGCCGGAGACATTGACCGACATCAGGACATCATGACCGGCGGCGCGCAGGGCCTTCTGGTCGGCGATGGCCTGGGTCAGCACGAAGTCGGTGAGGGCGCGGATATGACCGGTTTCCTCGGCCATCTCGACGAAGAGATCCGGCCGCATCATCCCGCGCGTGGGGTGCTTCCAGCGCACAAGGGCCTCGACCCCGGTGATCCGGCCAGACCGCAGGTCGAGCTTGGGTTGATGGTTGAGGAACAGGGCCCCGTTGGCGACGCCTTCGAGCATCTCGCTCATCAGCGACAGGTTGCCGGAGGGATCGCCATAGGCCACCGGGTCAAACAGCATCACCTTGCGGCGTGCGGCGCGGGCCTGATCGAGGGCGATCATCGACTGTTCGATCACGCGGGGGGCATCCGGGCCGCCCGGAATGGTGGTCGCCACACCGACGGTCATATGGATGTCCACCAACTCGCCGCGAACGCGGATGGGGGCTTCCAGTCCGGTCAGGACGGCTTCGATGCGGGAGAGCGTCGTCTCGACATCGTCATGCGTGCCCACAACGCACAGGGTCGAGGTGGTCAGGCGGCCGATGAAGGTTTCGGGCGAGATCAGGCCGATGCGTGCGCCCAGTTCAGTAATCAGCTGGGTCGCCAGTTCATAGCCGATGGCGCTACGCACGAAGGTGAAACGGTCAAGGCCTGTGGCGCTGACCACGACGTGCTGACCGGGAACGACCTGGGCAAGCCTCGTGGTGATCTCGCGTTCCAGCGCCCGACGATTGGGCAGGCCGGTTTCTTCGTCATGCAGGGCCTGGTGGGTGATCATGGCCTCGCGATCGCGGATCTCGGTCGCCATGTGATTGAAGCTGTCGGCCAGACGGCCGATCTCGTCCTGGGTCTGGACCGTGACGTGGACCGTCTCGCCCCGCTGCAGGCGGCGGGCGGCGTCGTCCAGGGCCATGATCGGCCGGGCGAGGCCCCGGGACAGAGCCCAGCTGGCGGCAGCCACCAGGGCTGCGCCGATCAGGCCGACCAGGATCACGCCCGCCATCAGGGGACGGTAAGGGGCCATGGCCAGGGCCATAGGATAGCGCAGGACCAGCGCTGCTGCACTGTCTGAGGACAGCGATTTCAAGGGTTTGACCAGCACCAGGCTCTCGCCGGCCTTGCCCTTCAGCAGGCTGGGCTTACCGGCCTTGTCGCGGATGGCGGTGTCAACAAAGACGGCCAGACGGGGCGTGTCGGCCGTGATGCTGTCGGTGATCCAGGCCTGGCCCCGGCGGTCAAAGACCTGGGCCTCAAGGCCGATAGCCGACAGACGCTCGAGGGCCTGCATTTCGCGACGGTCGAGACGGGCGGCAAAGACGATCCAGCCGGTCAGGTTCGGCGACAGGATGGGGGCCGAGATGATCTGGTAGGGCGCGCCATTGACGACGAAAACGCCCTGCGCCCCGGTTTCGCCGTCGAGGGCCGTCCAGAGCTTTTCCAGGTCCAGTTGGCCGGGATCGATGCCGATCACCTCACCCTCGACGCTGACGGTGAAGGCCAGGTCCAGCCCGAGGCGCTGGCGCAGGTTGGTGATGGCGGATTCGACGGTGGGCGCATCACGGGTCGCGAAGGCGGCGCGGAAGCCGAAATCGCGCGACAGCAGGTCGGCCCCGTCCTGCAGGCGCTGGGTCCGCAACGCCCATACCCGGTCGAACACCGTACCGGTGGCGGTCAGCTCCTTGCGGACGGTCTGCTGGGCATTGCCGACAATCGCCAGATAGACCGTCACGGCGACAAGGCTCAGGGCCAGGGCAAACAGCCCGGCATAGAGAACCGTCAGCTTGGTCTGGAGGCGGTTGAACACGGCGGCCTCAGTGTCCGCCCTGCGGGCGCAACTCGACCGCCATGGTTTCGCGGGTCGTGCCGTTGCCGACCGAGGTGGTGGCGAGGGTCTTTTCGTTCTTCATGGCCCGCAGGTAGGGATGCCAGACCCGGGCCACGACGCTCCCGGAGGGAACGTCGCTGATTGTCGCCACGCCCGCGGCATCGGTCTTGGCGGCATAGGCGGTGTCGACGACCCGGATGAAGCCGACCATCTGGTCGTGAATGTTGCAGCCGATGGCGGCGACGCCGGCGGTCGGGAGCCGGACCGTCCGGTTCTCCTCGCGGCCATAGAGCTTCAGTTCAAACTTGTTGCCGGCCGAGAATGAATAGACGTGGTGGCGAACCTTATCGAGGTTCGGAAAGGCCACTTCTGCGCCGACCGGCACGATCAGGACGAACGGCGTGAACTGGATGTTCTGCTGGGCCACCCGGTAAGGCCAGGGGAAGGTGATCGGTCCCCGGGTCGGCTGTCCGCCGGGGTAGACCATGACCACGGCGTCCTGGACGGGCTTGCCGTCGGTCGATCGCACCGTGACGCTGAGGGTGCCCGCGAGCGCCTTCGAGCTGAAAAACACGATCAACAGGAGTGTGGCGATGAACCTCATGCTTCCTGCCTAACCCGGGGCCCGTGAAATCGCCGTTAATGCAGGGGTTGCAAGGGGTGTTTGCGGTCCCAGTCGCGGCCTGATGCGCAAGGGTCTGTAAAGTGTTCTGTCCGATTTTGGCCTCGGGGACGCGGGCGCGACGGGTATTTTCCCGCGCCAGGGCACAGAGGTTGGAATGCAAGGGCGTTTGCTTACCAAGGTCAGTCTCAGTCTCGTTGGACTTTGGTCGCTGGCCGTAACCGGCGTGGCCAGGGCCGGAGAGATCAATACAGGCGGCAAACTCTTGCTGACGGGCGGAGTCAGTTCTCTGGAAGGTGGTGCCGGCGGTGGACTGGCAACCTGGAGCGTGATTGCCGGCAACGAAACCCGTGACGGGTTCGGCGGCAAGGTCCATCTGACCGGTGTCGAGGTTTCCGACTACAGCTTGCGGGCTGCCGGGGCGGCAGTGGGTCTGCACGACCGGGTCGAACTCTCGGTCGCGCGTCAGGAATTCGACACGGGGGACACCGGGGCCAAGCTGGGGCTCGGCAAGGGCTTCACCTTCCGCCAGGACGTCTATGGCGTGAAGGTGCGGGTGCTGGGTGACGCGGTTTATGACCAGGACCGCTGGCTGCCCCAGGTCTCGGTCGGGGCCCAGTACAAGAAGAACAACCAGGGCACCGTGGTTCGGGCCGTCGGCGGCAAGGACGACAGCGGTACCGACTACTATGTGTCGGCCACCAAACTGCTGCTTGATCAAAGCCTGCTGCTCAGCGGCGCTGTCCGCCTGACCAAGGCCAACCAGACCGGCCTGCTGGGCTTCGGCGGCGATCGCAGTGACAGCTACAAGCCCCAGTTTGAAGGGTCGGCGGGTCTGCTGCTCAGCAAGCGCCTCGCCGTGGGGGCGGAGTACCGGTCCAAGCCCAGCAATCTCGGCTTTGCACGCGAGGACGACTGGGTCGACCTGTTCGCGGCCTATGCGATCAACAGGACTGTGTCGGTCACGGCCGCCTATGTCGATCTCGGCGACATCGCCACCTTCAGGAACCAGCGGGGCCTCTATGTCTCGCTGCAGGCCGGCTTCTAGGAGTGCGCCCCATGCATCCGTTCCTTCAGCGCGTCGCCCTGGCTACCGGTCTTGGCCTGGCGCTTGCCGGCACCGCCCTGGCCCAGGAGGTTCCGGCCGGTGAGAAGCCGGTGGACGCCTATGTCCAGTCCAATGCCAATGCAAACGCCACGCCGCTGGCGGACAAAGCCGTCTTCGACGCCTTCGGCGGCAAGGACGGTCTGGTCCGCATCGCGGCCGACACTGTCGACTTCAGCATGGCCGATCCGAGGATCAAGGACATCTTCGCCACTACGGATGTTCCGCGCCTGAAGCGGACCCTGGCCGAACAGTTCTGCTACGTGCTGGGGGGCGGTTGCACCTATACCGGCCGCGACATGGCCGCCGTCCACAAGGACATGGGCGTCACCCATCGCGACTTTAACGCGCTGGTCGAGAACCTGCAGAAAGCCATGGACAAGGCGGGTGTGCCCTTCCGGGTCCAGAACCGGCTGGTGGCCAAACTGGCCCCGATGCAGCGCAGTGTCGTCGAGCGATAGCAGTCTCAGCGTGTGCCGGGAACCGCTCCGCCATAGCGCGCCCAATTGCGGCTCAGCTCGTCGACGACCAGATCACCGGCCTTGAAGGCGGCGTCCAGCGACGACTGCAGGGCCGGCACGCCGCTGTGCTCACCCAGCAGGTTGGTCGCCGCATCGCCGCCGGGCGGCTGGGTCGTGTAGTTGCTGGCCGTCCGCAGGATCAGGACCCGGGCCGGATCGGCGCGCCCGGTGCGGCCCAGGGCCGCGATGGCGGCCAGTACGCCGGTGTCTTCCATGCCGGTCATCACGAAGCCCTCGCGGCTGCCCGTCCAGTAGTCGGCCCAGGCCTCGTAGTGGCGGTTCAGTTCGATGCCGTGCCAGAAGGTCTGGCCGCTGACCTCATTGCCCTTCAGGACCATCGGTGGGGTCTGGGCCTTTGGAAATCCGGCATAGGGCGCGCGCAGGGCCTGCAGGGCCTCGTTGTCAGGGATGGCGGCATGGCGGGTCAGGTCGAAGGCCCAGTCGCGCAGCGCAGTGTTGAGCGGAAACAGGTTGCTGTTCGGCATGGCCGGGGCCGGGGCCTCGTAGGGGGCCTTGCGGTCAAAGGGGATCTGGCCGGTGCTCCAGGTCTTGGGCATCTCGCGCGGATCAATGGCGTAGCCGAAGTCGCTGTCGACCACGGCACCGATCCAGGCCGCCGACCCGACCGAGGCCTGGTTGGGGTTCACCCCGGCGATGGCGGCGACCAGCCAGTAGGCGCGCGAGAGGTCAAACCGTGGATCCTGGCCCAGGGCCAGGGTGGAGATGGCCGCCCGGCTGGTGCCCATGCCGGTCGAGACCAGCAGGGTCTTGCGCTGCGGATCGTAGCGCAGATGCCGGTAGCCGGCCGGGAAGGGCAGGACCTGCGGCATGACCTTCGCCCAGGCCTGGTATTCGCCGGCCATGTCGCCCGTGTCCTCGCCGATCTCGAAGGCGGTGACCACGACCACTCGGACTTCGAGCGGGGCCGCGAAGGCGGGCAGGGCCAGAAGACTGGCCAGCAGACCGGCGAGAACCACAAGACGGCGCATGGCATTCCCTGGATGGAAAAAGGGCCGCCGGAGAATCCGGCGGCCCCTGCTCTTACTGCGCTTGCGGTCCGCGCTGGAAGTACTTGAAGAAGGCACTGTCGGGCGAAAGCACCAGGGTGGTGTCTCCCTGACCCAGCGATGCCTCATAGGCCTGCATCGAACGATAGAAGGCTGCGAAGTTGGGATCGCGTCCGAAGCTCGAGGCAAACAGTTGCGCCCGCTTGGCATCGCCTTCACCGCGGATGGTCTCGGCTTCACCGGTGGCGGTGGCGATGATCTCCTGCCGCTGCTGGTCGCCGATGGCGCGCAGTTCTGCGGCCTGCTGCTGGCGGGCCGTCTGCATGCGCTCGAAGACCGCCTTCTGGTTGGCCTCGGGCAGGTCGGCGCGCTTGATCCGCACGTCGATGATCTGGACGCCGAGGTTCGAGCCCGCCGCGCGCCGGATCATGTCATCGCGGGTCCGGCGGGTCAGGGCCGCCCGGCCACCGGAAATGATTTCCTCGGCCGAGGCCCGGCCCAGTTCCTGACGGAGGGAAGAGTTGACCAGCCGGGTCAGGCGGTCATCAGCGGTGCGCTCGTCGCGCAGGGTCTTGAAGAACTGCCGGGGGTCAGTGATCCGGTAACGGACGAAGGCATCGACGACCAGGCGCTCCTGGTTGGCGGCGATGATCTCTTCCTGCTCGGCCTCGATGGCGATGTTGCGCTTGTCGAAGCGCACCACGTTCTCGATGAATGGCGTTTTCAGGTTGATACCCGGCCGTTCGACGACCCGCACGGGGTCCCCGAACCGCACGATCAGGGCCTGCTCGCGCTGGTCGATCTGGTAGACCGTGTTGCTCAGGACGAACAGCACGGCCACGGCCGCGATGGCCAGGAAGGTCAGGCGACGGTCGCGGGTCATTGGCTGTCTCCCGGGAGGCTTCGCGCGGTGATCTGGGCGGCCGAGGTCTTGGGACGGAAGGCGTCCGGCGGCAGGATGACGGGGGCGCTGGCGCCCTTGCTGTCGATCACCACCTTGTTGGAATTGGCCAGAACGCGCTGCATGGTCTCGATATAGAGGCGCTCGCGGGTCACGGCCGGGGCCAGCTTGTACTGCTCGTAAAGCTGGTTGAAGCGCGCGGCGTCACCGCCGGCTTCACGCACGACTTGCTCGCGATATCCGATCGCCGCCTGGCGGATCTTGGCGGCCTCGCCCCGGGCGGTGTTGACCTTGGCCTCGGCGTTCTGGCTGGCGGTGTTGACGTCCTGGAAGGCGGCAATGACCGGCGGCGGCGGGTTGGCGGCGCGGATCTGCACACTGTCGATGAACACGCCGGTGCCGTAGCGGTCGAGGATCGCCTGGGTCAGGGAGCCGGCCTGATCCTGGACCTGGCCGCGGGCGGTGGTCAGGATCGGCTGCAGGGCGGTGCGGCCCACCACTTCGCGCATGGCACTTTCGGCCACCGCCTTGATAGTCTCGTCCGGGCCGCGCAGGTTGAACAGGTACTTGGCCGGGTCGGCGATCCGGTACTGCACCGAGAAGCTCAGATCGACGATGTTCTCGTCGCCGGTCAGCATCAGGCTCTCGTCGGGCAGCGGCGCGCCGGGCGTTCCGCCAATGTCGATGCGCTGCAGCGAGGTGACGGACACCTTCTCGACCCGCTCGAACGGGAACGGGAAGTGGTAGCGCAGGCCGGGCGAGGCCGTCCGCGAATAGGCCCCGAAGGTGGTGACCACGCCCTGCTGGTCGGGCTGGACCACATAGACGCCGGTCAGCGCCCAGAGACCGACGGCCGCACCGGCCGCCGTCAGGATGGCGCGCGGACGGTCCGGACCTTCGAAATAGTGCCGAACACGGGCCGTGAACTCTTCAAGGACCTGGTTGAGGTCGATCGGGCCCTCGTTTCGGGGGCCGCCGGCGGGCCTGCGCGGGCCGGGACGCTGGGATTCGGGCTTGTCCCTGTCGCCGTCAGGCGGAGTACCCCAAGGACCGGGGCCTGCATTGTCATTCCATGGCATGGGCGGCGTCGTCTTCCCGTCGTCTTGCTTATGGGCGGGCTTGTAAATCAGACCCTCCACGCGGATATGAGGAGCCCCGACCCACAAGGCAAGACAAAGACGTGACTGTCGCTGCTTCAGCTACCCTCGATGACGCCCGTGTGGCGCTCGACACCATCGCCGATCCGGTCTCAGGCCAGGGGCTGGTTGCGGCCGGACTGGTGCAGGGCCTGGTGGTGCGCAACGGTCGGGCCGGTTTCATGCTCGAGGTTCCGGCCGCCCGCGCCGCCACCTATGCCCCCGTCCGCGAGGCGGCCGAGCGGGCGCTCGCCGGGCTGCCCGGCATCGACCAGGCCCAGGTGGTCCTGACCGCCCAGGCCGCAGAAGGTGCGACCCGGGTCCGCAAGGGTGCCAAGGTCAGCGAGGATCCCCAGGCCCGCATGGTGCCGCCGCCGGAAGCTGAAAAGCCGGCCCATGTGAAACACGTGATCGCCGTGGCCTCAGGCAAGGGCGGCGTCGGCAAGTCGACGGTCGCTACCAACCTGGCCTGCGCCTTCCAGGCCCTGGGCCTGCGGGTCGGCCTGCTGGACGCTGATATCTATGGCCCGTCTGCCCCGCGCATGATGGGCGTCGACGGCGAGCCCAGCTTTGAGGACGGCAAGCTGCAGCCGCTCGAGGCCCACGGGATCAGGATCATGTCGATCGGCTTCCTGGTCGACGAGGGCAAGGCGATGATCTGGCGCGGGCCGATGGCCTCGTCGGCGGTGCGGCAGATGATCCACGACGTGGCCTGGGGCAGCGAGGCCGCCCCGATGGATGTGCTGGTCGTCGACCTGCCGCCCGGCACCGGCGATGTGCAACTGACCCTGGTCCAGAAGCTGCGGATCGACGGGGTGGTGCTGGTGACGACACCGCAGGAGATCGCCCTGATCGACGCCCGCCGCGCGGCGATCATGTTCGGCAAGACCGCGACCCCGATCCTGGGTCTGATCGAGAACATGGCCTTCTTCGCCGATCCCGCGACCGGTGCGCCGATCCCGATCTTCGGCACCGGCGGCGGCGTGGCTGAGGCTGCGAAACTGGGCGTGCCGGTCCTGGCCGAGGTGCCGATCGAGCTGGCCGTCCGCGAGGGCGGCGACGGCGGCGTCCCCGTTGTCCGGGCGAAACCCGACAGCGCCGCAGCCCGAGCTTTTGCCGGCGCAGCGAAGACGCTGTGGGACGTTATGAAGGGCTAGAACCCCTTCCCCATCGCGGGGAAGGGGCGTGAAGGCGCTTCTAGAAGCTGAACCGGGCTCCGGTCGACAGCACGACGGCAGAGCCGGTCACCGTGCCGCGCAGGTTGACGGTCGAGGCCGTCGCCGTGACGTCGGTCCGGTTGATGCGGCTCTCGTCGAAGGCGATGTAGGAGATCGCCGCATCCAGCTTCAGCTGCGGCAGGGCGGCCCAGGTCGCGCCGGCGGCATACATCTTCCGGTCGCCGTCCGGTACGCGGGCGGTGCGGCCGACGTCCGGGGTCGGGGTCGGGTCATATTGCACGCCGCTCCGCAGGGTCAGCCGGGGGCTGGCCTGATAGTCGATGCCGACCGCGGCGGTGGTGATGTCCCTGTAGTCCTGGACACTGGTTGAGCCGGTGTTGGCGAACCGCACGCGGATGGCGTCAAATTCGCTCCAGCCGATGCGGCTGACCGAGCCGTTGAGGGTGACGCGGTCGGTCACGGCCCAACGGGCCCCGAGCGTCGCCGTCCACGGGGTGGTGATGTCGGCCTTGCCGGGGGTCTTGAAGTTGCTGGCGGCCGGGATCGGGGCCAGCAGGCCGGAGACCTCGACCTCGCCCTTCAGGCTGTGCTCGACCTTCGAGCGGTAGCTGGCACCGACCGTCAGGGCCGGGGAGGCGTGGTACTGGGCCCCGAGGCTCCAGCCATAGGCCCAGCCGTCGCCCTTCAGCGACTGGCGGCCGTCAGCCTGCAAGGGCGAGATATTGGGCAGGGCGTTGGTCAGTTCGGCGTCGGCATAGACGGCGCTGACCCCGACCCCGAGATCCAGCCGGTCATTGACCCGGTAGGCGACTGTACCCTGCAGGTCGGCGGTGGTCAGACGCGATGTCAGGGCGTCATAGCGCGTCCAGCTGCCCGCATCATACTCGGTGGTGAAGTTGTAGGGCGCGGCCAGGGACAGGCCCAGGGCGAGCCGGTCGTTCAGTCGCCAGGCCCCGGCGAAGTTGGGCACCACGCCGTTGTTGATCGGCTTGCTGGCGCGCGACGCGCCGCCGACGGCGGTGGTCAGCGGGATCGGCCGGGTGATAGTCGAGCCGGCATTGCTGACCTCGGAATCGACCAGGATGGCGTTCAGACCGCCATAGACTTCGTTGTGCTCGAGACCGGCGATGGCGGCGGGGTTCCACCAAAGGCTGGCGGCGCCACGATCGGCGACTTCGCCCGAATAGGCCCGGCCGCTGCCGCGCACCGACTGTTCCTGCAGATAGAAGGCCGAAGCCGAGGCCTGGGTGGCGGCGACGAGCACGCCAAAAGCCACGCCGGCGGCGAGGCGGTTACGCGAATGGGACATCAGACTGACGAGACCTTCTTGGGGAGGACATGCGCCCAGAACGCCTTGCAGCGCTGGAGGAGGGCGCGCCTCTAAACTATCCCGTCAGAAACCGTCGCTATTTCTGCTGTCTGGAGCGAATTTTGTTGCTCAAGTCAAAGAAACGGGGCCGCGAGGGCCCCGTTTCAATCGCCGTTCTGTCAGTAATGGCGTGAATGTGACCTTCTGGGTGTCACTTTCACTATGGGGCTATAGTCAGCCGCCGGCCATCTTGCGGAAGAACTTCTGGCCCTGCTCGCCGCCGTTGAAATAGGCCTTCTGGCCGTCTTCGCCGGTGATCTGGTCCCAGTGGTCGCGAATGCCCTCGGCCGACAGGTCGCCGTCGCTGAGATAGACGCCCTCGGTCTCATAGATCCGCGACAGGGCAAATGCTCCGGCCCCGGCGGTGAGGATCGCGCCGGTCGGGGCGTCTTCCGAAACCAGATAGACCACGCCCGGCGTCACGGCCTCGGGAGCCAGCTTGGCCAGCACTTCCGGCGGCATCAGGCCTTCGGTCATGCGGGTGGCGGCGACCGGGCTGATAGCGTTGATCTTGATGTTGTTCTTGGCACCTTCGAGCTTCAGCGTGTTCATCAGGCCCAGCACCGCCATCTTGGCCGCGCCGTAGTTGGACTGGCCGAAGTTGCCGTACATGCCCGAGGACGAGGTCGTCACGACGATGCGGCCATAGTTCTGGGCCTTCATGATGTCCCAGACGGCCTTGATAGGCTTGAAGGTGCCCCAGACGTGGACCTGCATGACCGCCTCGAAATCGGCCAGTTCCATCTTGGTCAGGGTGCGGTCGCGCAGGATGCCGGCATTCGCGATCAGGATGTCGATCTGGCCCCAGGTCTCCATGGTCGTCTTGATCAGGTCGGCGACGCCGGCGTCATCGGTCACCGAGGCCCCGTGGGCGATGGCTTCGCCGCCGAACGCCTTGATCTCCTCGACCACCTTCAGGGCCGCTTCGGACGAGCCGCCCGAGCCGTCGACACTGCCGCCGAGGTCGTTGACGACCACCTTGGCGCCGCGACGGGCCAGCTCCAGGGCGTGCTGCCGACCCAGGCCGCCGCCTGCGCCGGTCACGATCGCCACCTTGCCGTCAAAACGGATGTCCGACATGCCTAGTCTCCCTCAAACACGTGTTTGGTTTGGCGCGTTTGTGCGGCGCGGGAGTGGAGGCGTCAAGACATCAGGTCAGCGACCCGCTGAAGCCGCGTACCTGACCCTTGATCCTGCTGAGGCGTTTGAGGGTTGATGCTTAGGTTTCGCCCTGCGGCCGCAGCGGGGTTCAGGAGAACAGTCATGCCCAGCCAAGCGACCCACCATGGCCACGCCCGTACCGGCGAAACCAGGACCCAGTCGGCGAGCAGGGCCAGGGATCCGGTTTGCGGCATGGACGTAGACCCGGCGACCAGCGTGCATCACCTCGTCCATGCCGGGCAGGATCAGTGGTTTTGTTCGGCGGCATGCCAGGCCCGGTTCGTCGCGGATCCGGAGCTCTTTCGGGTTGCCGCGCCAGAGCCCCCCGAGACCTTCACTCCGGGGCGCGTCT
Source organism: Caulobacter sp. HMWF025 (assembly GCF_003060965.1). Taxonomy (GTDB): domain Bacteria; phylum Pseudomonadota; class Alphaproteobacteria; order Caulobacterales; family Caulobacteraceae; genus Caulobacter. Next base: position 31,097 of record NZ_QAII01000045.1, read on the forward strand.
ATACCTGCCCGATGCACCCCCAGGTGCGGCAGGCTGGTCCGGGCAACTGTCCGCTTTGCGGCATGGCGCTTGAGCCCCAGGCCCCCAGCCTGGACGATGCCACCAGTCCAGAGCTTGCGGATATGTCGCGGCGGTTCTGGGTCGCCCTGGTTCTGACCCTTCCGGTCTTTTTTACCGACATGGGCGGGCATCTGTTTGGCCTGTCGCTACCTTGGAGCAATCAGACAACTGCCTGGCTGCAGTTGGCCCTGACCTCGCCGGTCGTGATGTGGGCCGGGTGGCCGTTCTTTCAGCGGGGTTGGGCCTCAGTCCTGACGCGTAGCCTCAACATGTTCAGCCTCATCGCGCTGGGGACCGGAGCGTCTTATCTCTTCTCACTGGTTGTGACCCTTGGGCCGGGGGTGCTGCTCCACAGCGGCAGCGGGCATCACGGTCAGGCCCCGGTCTATTTCGAAGCCGCCGCCGTGATCATCGTCCTCGTCCTACTGGGCCAGTTCCTCGAGTTGAAGGCGCGGGAGCGCACCGGTGGCGCCATCCGCGCCCTGCTGGATCTGGCCCCTCGCACCGCGCGCCGGCTGCGGGACGACGGTGAGGAAGAAGAGGTGGGCCTGGACGTCATCATCGTCGGCGACCGTCTGCGCGTGCGGCCGGGTGAGAAAATCCCGGTCGACGGGGTGGTGCTCGATGGGCGCGGTCACGTGGACGAGGCGATGGTCACGGGCGAGTCCATGCCCGTCCTCAAGGAGCCCGGCTCCAGCCTTGTGGGCGGTGCCATCAACCAGAGCGGCGGGTTCACCATGCGGGCCGATCGGGTCGGTCGGGACACCTTGCTGTCGCGGATCGTGGCCATGGTTGCACAGGCCCAGCGGTCGCGCGCGCCGATCCAGAGGCTGGCCGACCGTGTCGCCTCCTGGTTCGTACCGGTCGTCATGGCCGTCTCGGCCCTCGCTTTTGCGGCCTGGGCCCTGGTAGGCCCTGAACCCCGGCTGGCCAATGCCCTGGTGGCGGCGGTCGGTGTCCTGATCATCGCCTGCCCCTGCGCTCTTGGCCTGGCGACACCGATGTCCATCATGGTCGGGGTGGGGCGGGGGGCTCAGGCCGGTATCCTGCTGAAAGACGCCCAGGCCCTTGAGCGGCTGGACCGTGTGGACATGCTGGTGGTCGACAAGACTGGCACCCTCACGGAAGGGCGGCCCGTTCTCAGCGCCGTCGAGGCCCGAGGTATGAGCGAGGACGACCTTCTTCAGCTGGCCGCCAGCCTCGAGCGTGGCAGTGAGCATCCACTCGGCAAGGCTATTGTCGAGGCCGCCGAGACGCGAAAACTGGCGCTCGCTGCGGTCACGGATTTTATATCTCCCGTGGGCCGGGGCGTGACGGGCCTGGTAGAGGGGCATCAGGTCGCGATTGGTGCCGAGCCCTACATGACAGATCTTGCGATCCCGATCGTCGCACTGACCCAGCGGGCTGACGTCCTTAGAGGTGAGGGGGCGACAGTCGTTTTCGTCGCCCTTGACGGCACTGCGGCGGGGCTTCTGGCGATCAAGGATCCTATCCGTCCCACCAGCCTCGCCGCAATCCAGGCCCTGAAGGACCAGGGCGTGAGCGTTCTGATGATGACCGGCGACAACCGCATCACCGCCCTGGCCGTGGCGCGCGCGCTGGGGATCGACGAGGTCGAGGCCGGCGTGCTGCCCGATCGCAAGGCACAGGTTGTCGAGCGCCTGAAGGCCGAAGGAGCCTTGGTCGCCATGGCCGGCGACGGGGTCAATGACGCGCCGGCTCTCGCTGCTGCCGATGTGGGGATCGCCATGGGAGGCGGCGCAGATGTGGCGCTGGAGGCAGCGGGCGTTACACTGCTCAACGGGGACCTGATGGGGGTGGTGCGCGCACGCTCGCTGTCCAAGGCGGTGATGCGTAATGTTCGCCAGAACCTGGCCTTTGCATTTGTCTACAATGCCGTCGGCATACCGATCGCTGCTGGGGCTCTGTATCCGGCATTTGGCCTGACGCTGACCCCGCAACTGGCGGCCCTGGCCATGGCCCTGAGTTCGGTCAGTGTCATTGGCAATGCGCTGCGGCTCCGCGCCTGGAAGGCATAGTTCAAATGAAAACGCCGGGCGGTGTTCCGCCCGGCGTCTGATCGTTTCTCGGGAAGCGATGCCTACTGCTTCTTGGTCATCCCGCCGGCCACCGGCGCGGTCGGCTTGTCGCGCTTCACGCCGGCCTTCTTGCCGGGCTTCATGAACTTGACCAGCACGCGCTGGCCGACCAGCAGCGGGGCACCGTCGGCGCTGACCACCACCTCGACGACGCGCTCGTCGCTGCGCTGGCTGGGGTCGTCCGAGGCCAGCTTGCGGGCCCCGAACACGGCGGCGCGGCGCAGGACCTTGCCGATATAGACCTTGTCCGGGTCGCCCTCGGGCTGGATCTCGACCTCCTGGCCGACCGCGACGTTCGGAATGTCGGCCTCGACGATTTCAGCGCGGACGATGCGCTGGGTATCGGGCTCGAGGTCGAACATGTTCGAGACGTTCAGGGTCGAGGCCCCGGCGCCGGGATTGGCGTAGCGGCGGGCGATACGGCCGTTCATCGGTGCGCGGATGACCGTCAGTTCGAGGTTGTACTGGGCCTCGTTCTTGCGGGCGGTGGCCGTGGCGATCTGGGCTTCCTGGGCGGCGAGGGTGGCGCGGGCCTGGTCGACGGCGTCGCGGGCCGCATCGAGGCGGGTGCCGGCGACGTAGTTGTCGCTGACCAGCTTGCCGAGGCGGTTCAGCTCGCGCTGGGCCGTGTTCAGCTGCACGCGGGTCGAGGCCTGCAGGGCCCGGGCCTGGGCCACTTCAGCGGTCGCACGATCGACAGCCAGGCGGCCCTCGTCGCTCTGCTGGCGGGCGAGGATCTGGTCTTTCACGACCACATCGCCTTCCTGGACATAGACGGCCTCGACCACGCCGCCGCGACGGGCGGCGACCTGGATAATGCCGCCCTCGACATCAGCCTTGCCGTTGGCGATGGCCGCATAGGGGGAGGGCTCTTCCTGGGCGGCGGCGGCCTCGAGCTTCTTCTTCTTCTCGGCCTGCTGGCCCTTGGAATAGAAGCCGGCCCCGGCCAGCAGGCCGAGCACGACGATGACGATCCAGAAGGCGGGACGGCGCAAAAAGCCGGGCATATCGGTTTTCCCCAAAAATCAGTGGCTGAGCGGCACGGGATTGGCGTCGGGCGTTCTACGCACGTCGTCCAGGATCCGGCCGTCTTCGATGTGGATGACGCGGTCGGCATAGGCCTCGAGCCGCGGGTCGTGGGTCACGCAGATCACAGCCGCACCGCGTTCGGTGGCGGCGGCGCGCAGGAGCTTGATGACGATCTCGCCGCTCTTGCCGTCGAGGGCCGAGGTCGGCTCGTCGGCAAAGATCAGGTTCGGGTTCTTGGCCAGGGCGCGGGCGATGGCGACGCGCTGCTTCTCGCCGCCGGACAGCTCGGACGGACGCTGGTTGACGCGGGGGCCGAGGCCCACCGACTCCAGCGCCGCCTGGGCACGGCGCGCGGTCTCGCCCGGACCCACGCCCTGATACTTCAGGACCGTCATCACCTGTTGTTTGGCCGTGAGGGCCGGGAACAGGTTGAAGCCTTGGAAGATGAAGCCGCAGTGGTCTAAGCGGAACTTGTCGATCTTGCCCTTGGACAACGACCACAGGTCCTTGGCCTCGAGGGCCGAGACGTGACCCTCATCCGGCTGCAACAGGCCCGAAAGCGCCGCCACCAGGGTGGACTTGCCCGAGCCGGACGGGCCCATGACCATGGTCACGTCGCCGTGGCGGGCGTCGAAATCAACGCCCTTGAGCACTTCGATAAAGGTCCGGCCGGTCTTGAAGCGCTTGACCAGGCCCTTGGCCGACAGGGCGCTCTGGCCGCGCAGGTGGCTGTGATCGTTGCTCATCGCAGCAGGTCCGCAGGTTGGCTGTTCTTCAGGACGCCCAGCGACAGGAAGCCGGAGAGCATGGCGATCACCACCAGGAAAATGGCCACGGTGATGATCAGGCTGGGCGGGAAGAACATCGGCACGCCGCCGGCGCTGGCCAGAAGGGTGACCAGCCAGGTCAGCAGACCCGCCGCCCCGACCCCGACGATGCCGACCCAGAAGGACAGCTCCATGACGATGTTGCGCAGGTCACCCATCGACACGCCCAGGGCGCGCAGGGAGGCGAACTCCTTGATGTTGGCCATGATCGCCCCGCGCAGGGTCTGCCAGGTGATGGCCACCCCGATCAGCAGGCCCAGGAAGGCCGAGAAGCCCAGCATGATGCCGATGATCTGGTCGTCGAGCATGGCGCTGGAATTGGCATCGGCCAGTTCCTGGCGGGTCCAGGCGCGGAACTTGCCGTCGGCCTTCTTGTTCAGCTGCGCCGCGACGATCTCGGCCCGGGCCGGGTCGCGAATCTGGACCATGAGCGGGCCGACGCGCTGGCCCGTATCGGCCTCGCCCAGCATCCGCAGCGTGTCGCGCGACATCACCAGGGTCGGCTGGATGATGTTGGGATAGCCGGTGGTAACCACGGCGATGGTGATGGTCTTGCCGTTATAGATGGCCTTGTCGCCCTTCTTGACGCCAAGACGCTTCAGGGCGGTCTGGTCCACTGCGACGGCATAGGGCTGGCGCAGAGCCTCGATCATGTCCTGGGTATAGTCCGTCGGCACGGTCACGTAGCCGGGGATGGCGTCGACAACCGTGACATTGACGAACTCGGTCTTGCGACCGCCACCCTCACCGCCCTTGCCTTTCGTGTCGCCCTTGGCCGCAGCCTTGGTTCGGGCGTCGATCTTGGCCTGTTCTTCCGGCGACAGAATGTTTTGGAAGCGCCCGCCCGAACCGTCCAGTGGCGCGACCTGTGTCACTTCCGGATGGCTGTAGACGAGGGGGATCATGCGGCGTGGCAGGCCGGACGGGCCGCCGAACAGCGCCTTGGCCCCGGGGCCCAGCACCATGATGTCGGCGCGGGCCCGGTCGATCTGGGCGGTGAAGCCCTTGCCGATGCCCACGAACATGCCGACCTGCGCCAGGACCAGCAGGCCCGAGAACGCCAGAGCGACGACAGCCGCCATATAGCGACGCCACTCATACAACAACGTGGCCAAGGCCAGCGACATGCGAACAATGCTCCCCCAATCAAGAGTTGCAGCAATGACCGGCGTTTGGCGAAGGGCCAAGTTAAATCGGGGTAAGCCTAGGGCAGGGGTGGAGCCTCAGGGCATTTCAGGGCCGCAACACTTTGAAATGTGGAATGTTTTTCGCTGGACTAGCCTGCGCAGGATGGCCTGCGCGGGCGATCTGGTCGCTTGACCGGCACGCCCCATACCAGAAAAGGAGCACCCGATGACCGTCTCCAGTGTCGGATCATCCACGCTGACCCAGCAGTTGCGTCAGCTTCAGCAGTCCCTGTTCACCTCGGCCGATGCCGATGCCGACGGTTCGCTGTCACTCAGCGAGTTCCAGGCGATCGGGCAAAATGTGCAGGGCGGCCAGCAGCGGCCCGGTCCACCACCCATGAGTGGTGGGAATGGCCCCGGTTCTGGTTTCAGCGGTGACACACTACGGTCGCTGATGTCGGTCCAGATGCTGGGGTCAGACTCCGGCTCTATCCTCAGCCGTGGCGACACCGACAGTGACGGCCTGCTATCGGCCGACGAGATCGCTTCGGCCCTGTCGGCCAATGCCCCGGACGAGGCCAAGGGGCTGGGTCTGGAGTCGAAAATGGCCAGTGACATGATCACGGCCCTCGACAGCGACTCTGACGGATCACTGTCGTCGGACGAGATCGCCGCTGGCCTGTCGTCAGCCGCCTCGGCCATGCAGGGCATGCGGGGACCGCCACCTGGCCCACCGCCCTCAGGCGCCGAGGGGTCGTCAGCCTCCGGCTCGACCGGCTCCAGCGGCGTATTCGAGGCCCTGGACACCAACCAGGACGGCACGGTCTCGGCCGCTGAACTGGCCGCCGCCGGGACCGGCGACACCGACGCCACCTCAGCGGCTCAGAACCTGATCTCGGCCGGTGATACAGACAGCGACGGCACGCTGTCGGGCTTCGAATTCGCCAAGCTGCTGGATTCAGCCAGGGCGTCGTCGACCAACAGTTCGGACGGTACCTCAGGCCTGTCGAGCGTTCTGTCCGGCTCGACCCTGGCCTCGGACCTGATGACCCGGCTGCTGGCTCAACTGGACACCGCCCTCGCTTCGAAGTCCGGCTCCGGCGCAGGGGTCAGCACGACGGCCTGAGCCCCCACCGGGCCTGTCATCCCGGAAGAGCGGCTCGCCGAGAGACCACTCAGCCGGGATGACAGGGTTGAACGGGCTGCCCTGGCGCACCAGGCTCGCTCTTCCCGCTGGCACAACGCCGTTCCTTGCCGGCCAGACGCGCAAGCCGCTTGCCTCGAAGTGTAAACTTGGTGTCAATCTCTGCCCTTGGCAGACGTCGTGGGGGCGTTGCCCTGTTCAAAGGTTCTTCCGTCTTGATGTTTCGTCCCGAGAACGTTCAGGCCCTTGCGGGTCTGGCGCTGACCCTCGGCCTCTGCTGGCTGGTCTCCGAGAATCGCAAGCGCTTCCCCTGGGTGCTGGCCGTGGGGGCCATCGTCGTCCAGGTCGGCCTTGTGCTGCTGCTGTTCGGCCTGCCCCAGGCCCAGGCGATGATGCGCGGCGTCAATGGTGCGGTCGAAGGCCTGGCCTCGTCCTCCCAGGCCGGGACGGCCTTTGTCTTCGGCTTCCTGTCCGGAAATGACGCGGCCTTCAACGCCGCCAATCCGGGCGCGGCCTTCGTCTTTGCCTTCCGGGTCATGCCGGTGATCCTGGTCGTCTGCGCCCTGTCGGCGCTGCTCTGGCACTGGGGCATCCTCAAGCTGGCGGCCCGCGCCTTCGGCTTCATTTTCCAGAAAACCCTCGGCCTGCGCGGTCCGCCCGCCCTGGCCACGGCCGCGACCATCTTCATGGGCCAGATCGAGGGGCCGATCTTCATTCGCGCCTATCTCGACAAGCTGACCCGGTCCGAGCTGTTCATGCTGATCGCGGTCGGCATGGCCTGCGTCAGCGGCTCGACCATGGTGGCCTATGCGACCATCCTGGCCGATGTCCTGCCCAATGCCGCCGCCCACGTGCTGACGGCCTCGATCATCTCGGCCCCGGCCGGCGTGCTGCTGGCCCGGATCATCGTGCCCTCCGATCCGCTGGAAAAGACCTCGGACCTCGATCTGGCGACCGAGGACAAGACCTATGGCAGCGCCATTGATGCGGTGATGAAGGGCACGACCGACGGTCTTCAGATCGCGCTCAATGTCGGCGCCACCCTGATCGTCTTCGTGGCCCTGGCCACCATGGTCGACAAGATCCTCGGCGTCATGCCGCCGGTCGGCGGTCAGCCGCTGAGCATCGCCCGTGGCCTCGGCGTCGTCTTCGCCCCGCTGGCCTGGTCGATGGGCATTCCGTGGAAGGAAGCCGGGACCGCCGGTGGCCTGCTGGGCGTCAAGCTGATCCTCACCGAGTTCACGGCCTTCATCCAGATGTCCAAGACCGGCGTCACCCTGCTCGACGAGCGGACCCGGATGATCATGACCTATGCCCTTTGCGGTTTTGCCAATGTCGGCTCGGTCGGCATGAACGTGGCCGGCTTCAGCGTTCTGGTGCCGCACCGTCGCCAGGAAGTCCTGAGCCTGGTCTGGAAGGCGATGATGGCCGGGTTCCTGGCCACCTGCCTGACCGGCTCGCTGATCGGTCTGATGCCCCGGGCGCTGTTCGGGCTATGATCCCCGGTCGTGTCCGGGCGCAAGGGAGCGCCTGGACACGACCACCTCGGAGGAAGCGACCTTGTCGAACTTCATCCAGATCACGCCGTTCATGCACGTGGCGGTGCTTGAGCCGGCCCTGACGTTTTTCACCAAGGTTCTGGGGTTCAAGGTCCTCTACCGGATGGAGGACTATGCCTATGTCGAGCGGGAAGGCGCGGGGATCCGCATCCTGGCCGGACAGGGCGAGAACGGTTCGCCCCCGGGCAATCGCCGCTTCTGCTACTATGTCGATGTTCGTGACGTTGATGCGCTTTACGGCGAGCTGAAGCCGCGCCTCGATACCCTGCCGCCCGGAGACGTCCACGGGCCGGTGGACCAGCCCTACGGACAGCGTGAATTGCTGGTGCTGGCTCCGGACGGCAACCTGATCGTGTTCGGCCAGGCGACCGGCGGCGTCTAGAGACCGCTCTTTCCTTCCGCAGCGAAACCCCATCATCCTGCCGGGCAAAACGTCGGAGGACCTCACCATGAAGCTCTATGACAGCCGCCGCGCGCCCAATCCGCGCCGGGTCCGCTGGTTTATGGCCGAAAAGGGCATCGAGGACGTCGAGATCATCGACATCGACATCTTCGGCGGCCAGCACAGGACCCCCGACTATCTGGCCCGCACTGGCCTTCCCAACGTGCCGGCCCTGGAGATCGACGCGACCACCACGATCACCGAGTCGGTGGCCATCTGCCGCTATCTGGAAAGCGTCTATCCCGAGCCCAACCTGTTCGGCCGCGATCCGCTGGAAACCGCCGTCATCGAGATGTGGACCCGCCGGGCCGAGATGATGCTGTCGACGCCGCTGATGATGGCCGTGCGCCACGCGCACCCGGCGCTGGCGGCGATCGAGACCCAGATCCCCGAGATCGCCGAGACCAACCGCAGGGCCGCCGAACGGGCCCTGAAGGTGTTCGACCGCCGTCTGGCCGAAAGCGAATTCATCGCCGCCGACCGCCTGACCATCGCCGACATCCTGGCCGTCACGGGCATCGACTTCGCGCGGATGGTCAGGTTCCGGCCCGATGCGGAGCTGGTGAATGTGCGCAGGTGGCTTGAGCAGATGATGCAGAGGCCTGCGGCCAAGGCTGGGGTCTAAAATCCTCCCCCTGAAGGGGGAGGCGGCCGTCAGGCCGGAGGGGGAAGTCGGCAATGACTCGGCCGGCACTTCCCCCTCCGTCGGCGGAGTTTACCCTCGGGCCGGCCTTTGGCCGGTCCCGGGGGCGACACCTCCCCCGCTAGGGGGAGGATATGAATTACCGAGACCGGATCCTCTTGATTACGCCCGAGAAGCCGAGCATCGGCGCCCCGCCGGTCGAGACCAGGCCGCGTACGAACAGCAGCGAGCCGCCGGCCTTGGTCACCTCGCCGGTGGCCGTCACCAGGTCACCGGGCCGGGCCGGGCCCATGAATTCGCCATTCAGGCTGACCGTCACGGCGTGCTGGCCCGCGAGTTCGCGGTTGGCGATTGCGAACAGCGAAAAGTCGGCGAAGGTCATCATGCAGCCGCCATGCATGAAGCCGCCGCCGTTCATGTGGCGGGTTTCGGCCTGGAAGGCAGTGGTCACCAGACCGGATTCGTCTTCCTTGAAATAGAAGGGGCCGGACTGGTCCTCGAAGGGATCGATCCCGGACCAGGTCATCCAGCCCGCCCAGTCGCCGCTTTCGACCCGTCGCGGTCCGCCGGGCGCGTCGTTGCCACCATCCATCGCCATGTCCCCTCAAATCGTCTCCGGCCTGAGCTAGAGCCGGGGCCGACGCCGCGCAAGCCATCCCCTCGCGTCAACCGGCAATCCGTGGCATGGGAGCGGCCATGACGACACCGATCCAAGACGCCATCCTGTCCCAGCTCGCCGGCCTGGCCGAGGGCAAGTCCATCGACCCGATGAACGTCGCCAAGGCCGTTCAGCCCGAGCGCTGGCAGCAGATCCTGGGCCATGTGCGGACCAATGCCATCGAGCTGGCCCGGGCCGGCACCATCGTGATTCTGCGCCACAACAAGCCGGTCAATCCCGAGAAGTTCCGCGGCGTCTATCGCCTGCGCACGCGCCTGCCGGGCGATCCGACCAGCTTCGAGGATGCGATCGACGCTCCGGATGACGGCGCGACCGCCGAGGCCTAGGCGCCTTCCCAGGCCTTGCGGATCCAGGCTTCGACCTCGGCGTCGACCTCGTCGGGGGCCGTCAGCCGCACCCGGTGGCTGACCATGGCGTTGAACGATCCCGACGCCTCCAGCCGGGCCGTCGGCTCTGTCCCTTTCAGGTTCAGGCCCAGGTCCAGCCGGTCCTTGGTTGAGGGCTGGGCCAGGCCGAACTGTTTCGTGCGCCGGAAGCTGACATAGCCCTTCTTGGGGGCGAAGCCGGTGCCGTCCAGCCCCTCGATGATCGCCGCCACCTTGTCATAGACCGGGCGCATGGCAGCCTTCGGCCCGGCGAACATGGCCTCCAGCAGCGCCTCGTCCTCGCTGGAGCCCGCGTCGGAGGCGAAGGCTTTGTGTGCCACCATATTGGCGTAGCCATGGCCCAGGCCGTGGTCGGCTTTCAGCCAGTCGACGACCGCCTTGTGTTTCTCGAGGCCGCTGGCCCGCACAGCGGCGATCCAGGCGTCCAGGGACTTGCCGGTCCTGACCTCCAGATTGGCGATCATGTTGGCGATTTCGACCTTGGGGTCGGCCATGAACCTTCTCCCTTTGTTTGCAGAATGGAGCAGCCAACCCGGCGTCGGGGTCAAGTCGGCTCAACTGGGTCTTGAAACGAAACTTAATCAATGAACCTATGCCTCCCAACAACAAGGGAGCTCGCAGATGATCATCCACGGTTCGTCGCTGTCGCCGTTCGTGCGCAAGGCCATGGCCTTTGCGACGGAGAAGGGCCTGACCTTAGAAAACAAGGTCTCGCGCCCCGGCACCCATGACCCGGCCTTCCTCGAGGCCAGCCCGTTCAAGAAGATCCCGGGCTTTGAGGACGGTGATTTCAAGATCTCCGACTCGACGGCGATCGTCACCTATCTGGAGGCGGCCCATCCCGAGCCCAACCTGATCCCGCTGGAGCCGCGCGCCCGGGCCCGGGCCATGTGGTTCGACGAGTTCGCCGACACCATCCTGGTCGGGGCGTCCGGCAAGATCTTCTTCAACCGGATTGTCGGACCCCGCTTCATGGGGATCGAGGGCGACATGGCCGCCGCCGACAAGGCCGAGCAGGAAGACATGCCGCCGGTGCTCGACTATCTGGAATCCATCGTTCCGGAGAGCGGGTTCCTGCTTGAAGACCGCCTGACCCTGGCCGACATTGCCGTGGCCAGCCCGTTCGCCAACCTGATGCATGCCGGACTCGACTTCACCCGGTGGCCGAAGGCCAAGGCCTGGGCCGACGGCATCCTGGCCCGGCCGTCGTTTGCCGCGGTTGTGGCCAAGGAACGGGCCCTGCTCGGCGGCTAGGTCACAGGCCGGGTAGCGGCCAGGGGAGGGCGCATTGATGAAGCCGGCACACGCGATGATCGTGGCGGGCCTGTGCCTGACCCTGGTGGCCCCGCCGCCCGCCCTGGCCTGGAATGACCAGGGCCACATGGCGACCGGTGCCATCGCTTACGACACCCTCAAGGCCGAGCACCCGCAGGCCGTTGCAGCCATCGTGGCGATCATGCGCGAACATTCAGACCGCGCCCTGTTCGACCAGCAACTGGACGGCCTGACCGGGGCCGCGCGGGAGCGGCGGATGTTCGCGATCATGGCCCGCTGGCCTGACGATGCCCGCCGGGGCCCCTTCGATCGTCCCGACTGGCACTATTCTCTCAGGCTGGTGACCCCCTGGGGCTGGTTCCTGCCGATCACCGTCGGCAAGGCCGACCGGGCCTTTGGTGACAATCTCGCCCTGGCCAGAAACCCCGCCGCCCCTCGGGCCCAGCGGGCTGTGGCCCTGTGCTGGGTCCTGCACATCGTCGGCGACATGCACCAGCCGCTGCATGGCGGGCACTGGCTGTCGCTGCAGTATCCCAAGAGCGATCGCAGTGGCTCCCTGGCCTGGGTGAGGCCCTATCCGGGAGCGGCGCCCAACACCCTGCACGACGTCTGGGACGGGATCGTGGACCGGCCGGGCTCGCGCGTGCAGGGCTCCGAAGCGCTGGCGCGCGATGTCGAGGCTGCGCATCCCCGCCGCATGACACCGCGCGATGATCGGGAGCCGATGACCGCCTACCGGTCCTGGGTCGCCCAGAGCCGCGTCATGGCCCGGACGTTTGTCTATGACGGGGGACATCTGGTCAGCGCCACCACCCCGGAAGCGGCCCCGGTCCTGGCGGTCTCCTATGTCGTCCGCGCACGCTCCCTGTCCGAAGGGCGGATCGCCGCTGCCGGCTATCGCCTGTCCGACCTGCTGGCGACGGTCCGGTGAAGGCCTGACGTGTCCCGACTGGCCCCTGCAACACCCTCCGGCCCCCATGCTTGACGTCCTGCTTTCCGAGATCGCAGCCTGCCGGGCCTGCGCGCCGTACCTGCCGCACACGCCGCGTCCGGTGGTCCGGGTCTCGCCCCGGACCCGGATCCTGATCTGCGGTCAGGCTCCCGGCCGGCTGGTGCACGAGACCGGCCTGCCGTTCAATGATCCGTCCGGGGTGCGGCTGCGCCAGTGGATGGGGATCGACCGCGAGACCTTCTATGGTCGCGAAGAGATCGGCGTGGCGGCCATGGCCTTCTGTTTTCCCGGCACCAATCCGAAGGGCGGCGACTATCCACCGCCGCCGCGCTGCGCGGCCCTGTGGCGGACGCAACTGCTGGCGCAATTGCCGCAGGTCGAACTGACCCTGCTGGTCGGAAGCTATGCCCAGGCCTGGGCCCTCGGCGATCGGGCCGGGCGGACCCTGGCCGAGACCGTGGCGGGCTGGCAGGCGTTCGGGCCGAATATCCTGCCGCTGCCGCATCCGTCGTGGCGCAACACCGCCTGGCTCAAGCGCCATCCGTGGTTTGAGGCCGAGGTCACGCCCTATCTTCGTCAAAGGGTGGCGGGCATTCTGGACCTATGAATCGCCGCTCCCTGATCCTGGCCGCCTCGGCCGCCACCCTGAGCGCCTGCGCGCCCATGACCCAGAGGCTGGACCTCGGGCCACTGGGCTTTCGCGGGCCGAGGTTCGAGGGCGAGGACTTCGTCAGTTTCGACGGCGCGCGGCTGGGCCTGCGCACCTGGCTGCCGGCGTCGGGTGAGCCAGAGTGGGTGATCGTCGGCCTGCACGGCATGAACGACTATTCCAACAGCTACCACATGGCCGCCGACTGGTGGGCCGGGCAGGGCATTGCGACCTATGCCTTCGATGTGCGGGGCTTTGGCCGTTCGCCCGATCGCGGCGTCTGGGCCCCGGTGGGAGTCGTCATCGAGGATGTCCGCACCTGCGTGACCCTGGTCCGCGAGCGCCATCCGACGGCTAAAATCGCCCTGGCCGGGATCAGCATGGGCGGCGGCCTCGCCATCGTCGCCATGACCGATCCGGACCCGCCGAAGGTCGATCGGCTACTGCTGTTCGCGCCTGCTGTCTGGGGCTGGTCGCAGCAGCCCCTGCCCAACCGGACCAGCCTGTGGCTGACCGCCCATACGGTCGGCAGCCTCGTGGTCGAGCCGCCTGACTGGCTGGTCCGTCAGGTCATGCCCAGCGACAATCTCGACGAACTGCGCCGCATGGGGCGTGACCCGCTGATGATCTGGGGCGCGCGCTCAGACACCATCTACGGCCTGGTCAGCCTGATGGAGCAGGCCTCACGGGCGACGGGCCGGCTTTCGGTGCCGACGGGCTATTTCTATGGCGTCAACGACCACATCATTCCCAAGCCGGCGACGGTCGAGGCCGTGCGGCAGCTAAAGCCGTCCGCCCGTACGGCCTGCTATGCGCAGGGCTTCCACCTGCTGCTGGTCGACCGGCAGGCGCAGGTCGTCTGGCGCGATGTCGAACGCTTTCTGCGGGCCCCGGAGGCCCCGCTGCCGTCCGGCGCGCCGGCCATCCCGCTCGACGTCAGGGCCATGGAAGCGATGGTTCCGAAGCCCCGGGATGCCGCTTCGGGGTTGTGAGGGCGCGTCAGGGAGCGTACACCCCGGCGCATTCTTCCTGTCTGAGGCGAGACCTGCGGCATGACCTTGTTCGATTCCCCCGATTTCGAGGGACATGAAGGCGTCCATTCCTTCTTCGACGAAAAAACCGGTCTGAAGTCGATTATCGCCGTCCATTCCACCGCGCGCGGGCCGGCGGCCGGCGGTTGCCGGATGTGGGACTATGCCAGCAGCGAAGCGGCCCTCACTGACGCCCTGCGGCTATCGCGCGGCATGTCCTACAAGAACGCCATGGCCGATCTCGACTTCGGCGGCGGCAAGGCCGTGATCATCGGCGACAGCCGCAGCCAGAAGACCCCGGAACTGTTCGAGGCCTTCGGCCGTGCGGTCGACAGCCTGGGCGGGAAGTACTGGACGGCTGAGGATGTCGGCGTCTCGCCGTCTGATCTGGAAAGCACCCGCAAGACCACCCGCTATGTCGCCGGTCTCGAAGGCCATGCGGCGGCCTCGGGCGACCCCTCGCCGGTCACGGCCGAGGGCGTGTTCCGCGGCGTACGCCTGTGCGTCGAGCGGGCCCTGAACCGTGATCTCAACGGCGTCCACGTGGCGATCCAGGGCGTGGGCCATGTCGGGGCCTATCTGGCCCAGAAGCTCCACGCCGCCGGGGCCATCCTGACCATCGCTGACGTCAACCAGACCGCCCTGCAAGAGGTTGCGGCGGCGACGGGCGCGACCATCGTGCCGACGGACGCCATTTTCGACGTCGAGGCCGATGTCTTCGCCCCCTGCGCCCTCGGCGGGGCCGTCTCGGCGGCCACCCTGCCGCGCCTGAAGGTCAAGGTGATCGCCGGCGGCGCCAACAACCAGCTGGCCGATGCGATGATCGGCCAGGCCGTGTTCGATCGCGGCATCCTCTATGCCCCCGACTATGTGATCAACGGCGGTGGCATCATCAATGTGGCGGCCGAGATCCGCGCTCTGGAAGCCGGCACGGCCTTTGATGGTGTCTGGGTGGCCGACAAGCTGGACCGTCTGGCCCTGACCCTGGCCGAGGTGATTGACCAGTCGATCGCCGAGCAGCGCCCGGCCAACCTGGTCGCCGACGTGATCGCACGGGGCCGGATCGCCGCCGCGCGAGCCTGACCGGATCGCCCGGCCTCAGTGACCGGGGCGGGGCCTGAAGCTGCGCCGCTCCTCCATCTGCAGGCAGGCCTCATCGGACTTCTGGCCGTTCTGGGGGCGGGGTTCGGTGCGCGGTGCCGCGCAGCTCTTGCCGAGGGTCTGGTGCTGAAAGCCCCCGGTCATGGCTTTCCCATCCACCGCGCGCGTCACGGCGTGACGATCCGCAGGTCAGGGCAGGGCGGGGTATGGGAATGCGAGCCAGCCATCGCGGGTCTTAACCCGCGAGCGGCTGAGCAGTTCCCGATCCGTCGACGGTTTCAGGCCTGACCCTGGGCACCTTGTCGTCCCGCAGCATGTGCTCAGCGGGTCGCGAAACCCGCCTCGGCAAAGGCCAGCATGCGGGCCAGCAGGGCCACGACATCGGCTTCGCTGGTGGTGCCTTCCGACAGCACGTTCAGGCGGTCAAACTCGGCAAAGCGGTTGTTGTGCAGCATCCCGAGGGTGAAGTGCAGCCGCCAGTAGACCTCTTCCGGCGACAGGTCCGGACGCGCCGAGAGCAGGGCGTCCGAGAAGCGGCGCAGGTGCGAGACGTCAGTCTTCAGGACCTGCCGGATGTCGTCCGTGCCCTCGCTGCGGGCCCGGATCAGGAACTGCAGCGAGATCCGGCGTTCGTGATCCGGCGCCAGCCAGCGCAGAGGCGGGGTGAGCAGGGCGGCCAGGACCTCGCGCACGGGCGGCTTGCCCTGATGGCGGTCATTGGCCTCGTGCAGCATCCGCGCCCGCTCGCGGTTCAGCTCGGCCGTGCGGCGCCGGAAGATCTCGAACAGCAGCGCGTCCTTGGAGCCGAAGTGATAGTTCACCGAGGCCAGATTGACCCCTGCCGCAGCCGTAATGTCGCGCACCGAGACGTTCTGGAAGCCGTGCAGGGCGAACAGACGCTCGGCGGCGATGAACACGAGGTTCTTGGTCGCGGCTTCGGTTTCGGCGGCATCAGCCCCACCGTCGGCCATGAGCGGCGAAACGGCGGCGTCGGTGGTCGGACTCACTACAAATTCCCCTTTACCCAAAGGGAAGTCTTACGGGCGTTCGAATTTGGCGCAAGCGTCAAGATGGGCCGAACTCTGACGAAATGGCGTTATGCCGCCGTCACAGGCGGCCGTTCGCGTCAGGGTCGCGGTTGGCTTTCTTTCGCGCCCAAACGCGATAGGGTAGCGGTATCAGTCAGCGGAGGTGTGGCGATGATGGGATGGGCATTGGGCCTGCTTCTGAGCGGGCAGGCGGCTGCGACCCAGGAGGCCCCAGCCAATGTCGACGCTGTGACGGTGACCGCGGCCGGCAAGAAGGTCACCCTCCCACCCTGGTCACGCGAGGTTCGCGCCATCGGCTGGCCCTTTCTGGGCCTAGGGGCCGACAAGACGGTCCTGATGTTCGCCAAGACCGGCAAGGCTCCGGAAGGCTCGCGCTATCAGAGGGTCTGGGTCCGGCATGAGTTCAGACTCCAGCAGGTCGAGTCCGAGACCTCGCCTCCCGTGCCGTACCGCTCCGAGCGCCTGGCCCAGGATATCGACTGCGAGGCCCGTGCCTACCGCAGCCTCGCGGTCGTTCGCTATCCGGAGAACAATCTCAGCGGTGAAGCGGTGGCGTTCAACTTCTCCGATCGCAACTGGATCAAGCCCGAAGCCGGGACCTTCGACGAAACGGTCGTCGAAGCCGCATGCATGAAGCCGGTCTCCTAAAGACTTGAGAGATCAGCGTTTCTGGCTCTTGCGCTCGACCGGTTCGCTGCGCGCCTGTTCGCTCAGGACCACAGGATCGACGGCGAGGCTCCACAGATAGACATTGCGGGCCCGCGTACCGGGCTTGAGGCGACGCAACTCGCCGGCCTGCTCGTCGTTGAGCTTGACGCGCTGATAGCCGCGCGATTTCAGGCAGGCCGTCAGCGCCGGTTCCAGTTGCCTGGCGACATTGCGCCAGGCCCGGTCCATCCGCATCTGGGCCTGGGCTGCATAGTCGAGAACGGCATTCATGTCCGGCGCGGGTGCCGTCATGTCCTGCGGCGGCCGGCTGTCCATCTGCGCGGAGTCCGTCATGAAGGCCAGGTCCACCGGCGGAATGCTCACCGGGGCCTTGGTCTCGGCGTCATAGGCGCATTCCACGGCGTCCGTGCGGTACTGCAGGAACGAAATCCCCGGTTTGCCCCAGGTCTCTCCGCGCGGCTGCGCTGCAAAGGCCGGCTGTGTGGCCACGAGCCCGCTGCAGGCCAGGGCCAGAGCCAGGACCGTGAAGTTTGCCTTGAAGCGCATGTCCGTCTTCCCCCTTCCGAGACCCCGCTTCGGCACTCCGGCCCAAAGGGCCGGGCGCGAGGGCTGCTACCGTAGCGTCGGGCTTCGGTCGATGATCGTCAAGCCGCCCCCGCCGTGAGCCCCCAAAGCGAAACCCCGGCGCTGTGGGCGCCGGGGTCCTGGTCTTTCTCGGCGCGGCGTGAGCCGTTACCAGCTGCGCTTGACCGTGAAGCGCGCGCCGTAGCCGGTCACATGGCTTCCGTAGTCGCCCCCGGCCTCGGCCTGAAACTCCAGTCCGCCGGCCTGGGCCAGATGGGCCCCGACCCGGAAGTCGGCAAAGGCTCCGCCGGCCCGGTTGGAGAAGGAGACCGCATCGGCGGCGGGGTTGAAGATGACCTTGTCCTTGCCGCCGAAGTCATTGACCGCCGCCACCGCGACATAGGGGGTCAGGACGCCGCCCATGGCCTTGTAGGGCTTGGATCCGGCCCGGACACCGAGCTTGGCCCGGACGGTCTTGTCGCGCTGCAGCGCTACCGTAACGTCCTGGACGCTGTAGTTGTTGAGGGACTGGTCTTGACCCTTGCGGGCCACCGAACCCCGGCTGGCAGTGACGCTGGCCGAGGGTTCCACGAACAGATTGCCCAGGGTCATGTGCTTGCCGGCTTCCAGGGTCGCGGCGAACTGGCTTGTCTTCAGCGACTGCCGGTAGCTGGCATATGAGCTTTCGATGTCGCCGTCGGCACGGTCATAGCGGACCAGGGCGTTCATGAACCAGGTGTTGGGCGCGTAGGATGCATAGGCCCCGATGTTGAAGCCCTTCACCTCATAGGTGTCGCGTGTTTCCTTGAAGGTCGCGCGCGAGCTGGCGTATCCGGCAGTGACGCCAAGGACGGCGACGCCCGTGCTCATGCCCTGCAGAACGTCCACGCCGAACTGGCCACCGGCATGCTTCTGGTCATAGTCGAGGCGATATCGGGTCTGGACGCCGAGCGGGGCGAAGGTGCGGGCGTCTTCGAAGCGCTCTTCGCCGCCGAACAGCTGGGCCCAGGTGCGGACGCCTTCCGGGGCATCCTCGAGCAGGGCCAGGGTACGATAGTTTTCGAGATGCGACGACCAGGCCGCCTCGGCCTTGAAGAACACATTGCGGCGGATCTCGGCGAACTTCACCGTCTCGATCGCGGCCGTATCGGGAATTCGGACCAGCGAATAGATGCTTGAGGTGGTGTCATAAAGGATGCCCGACTGCATCAGCCCCTGGCGGAGGGATCCGGTCGGCAGCACGAAGGCCGTGGCGCTCGACCCCGTCGCGGCCTGGGCGATGGCGGTCTTGCTGAAGGCCCCCGGCGCGCTGATCGAGTTGATGAGCACTGTCGTTGTGCCGGTTGCGGTGCCGGCGATCACCAGACGGTCAGCACTGGTGCCCTGCAGGTCCAGCCGGACCTGGGCTCCGGTCCCGCCGACATAGGCACCGGTGATGCTGAGAATGTCGCCGACCACGCCGTTGGAGAGGCTGACCGTGCCGGTGTTGTTCAGTCGGGTCAGGCCGGCAAAGGTTGTGGTGGTCGCCGGCGCGCCGGCATTGGTCAGCCCGACCTGGATCAGGCCGCTGTTGTTGAGCGTGCTGACATTGGCCGAACTGAAGTTCGACTGCATGTTGGCCGTGTACCAGGTGCCGGCATTGCCGAAGGTCATGGCGGCGGCGGTGCTGTTGTCGAAGCCGCCGTTGATCACGCCACTGGCCGCGTTGTTCCAGGTGATCGCTGTCGGGGTCGAGAGCAGGGTGCTGAAGATACTGACCGCATAACCGGCGTGGTCGCCACGACCCGTGGTGATCGTGCCGCTGTTATCCAGATTGATCTGGGCCGCATTGTTGAACGACACCGCAGCGCGGTCGAACGAGGGGCCGAGACCTGTGATGGTTCCGGTGTTGTTCAGGGTGGCTGTACCGGAGGTCGTGAAGCCGACCGCCGAGGCTCCACCGACGCTGGTCTGGATGCCGCCGGCATTGGTCAGCGACAGCGCGCCGCTGCTCGAGGTCAGGGCGAAGCCGCCGGCCCCGGCGACCTGGACGCCGCTGGCGACGCTGGCATTGATTGCGCCCGAGAAGGACTGCGCCCGCACGGCGGTGCCGTTGGTCGAGGTCAGGTTGGCCCGAACATTCAGGGTGCTGGTGCCGCTGGCGGCGAAGGTGGAGACGGCAAAGAGGGCCGGGGCGTTGATCACGCCGTCGGAGTCGAAACGCAGATTGCCGGTGCCGGCGTTTGAAAGCGTGACCACGGCCGTACCGAAGGAGCGCAGCGTCCCGGTATTGCTGACAACGAGGTCGCCTGAGCCACCCGTGACAGCGGCATCAATGCCGACAATGCCCAGCGGGCTCTGGATCGTGCCCATGGTGCCGGAGTTGGTGATGGAGACGCCACCGCCGGCGCTGCGGGCATAGATGCCGGTCGCGAAGGCCCCGCCGCCGCTGTTGGTCGTGTCACTGTTCTGCAGGGCGGCCGCATTGTTGACGACAATATTGCCGTTGGTGCTGACCAGCGAGATGATGCGCTTGGACACGCCCTGAGGCGGAGCCGTGGCCCCGGCAAACAGGGTCGTGCGCGCTGCGGTGGTCAGGTTGATCGTACCATTGGCCGTGATCAGGTTGACGGCATTACCCACGCCGCCGTCGTTGGCGTCGCCGGTGATGTTGGCATTGGTATTGACCCGCAGTCCCCCGGTGCCGGAGGTCTGGGCGAAGATGCCATCACTTTCAGCGCTGATGACAGCGCTGGAGTTGGTCGTGATGTTGACATCGCGGTTGCCTGACGAGGTGACCCGAACGCCCGAACCGCCGACCGTGATCGGGCCGCCGGCCGTGATATTGATGGCATCCGTATTGGTCGGCGCCTGGGCACTGACGGAAATCCCGTCGCCGATCGCCCGGGTCACGGCACCGATCGGACCGCCCGTTATGACATTGATCGCGCCGGAGGGGCCGGTCTGGGTGAGCAGCAGGGCGGAACCGCCGGTCGACTGCAGTCGGGCCGCACCGGTGGACACGGTGATTGCGCCGCCCGCCGTGATGTCGACCGCGTCGCCGTTGTTGGCGATGACCTGACCCTGGGTGAGGGTGAGGGTCGCCGTCGACCCGGTTTCGATGTGAATGCCGTCGCTCAGGCCACGAACCAGAAGTCCGGCGTCCGTTGCCGGTGCCGTCAGATCGAGGTTGATGGCCCCCTGGGCCGAACCGAGGTTGATGCCGGCACCCGTGGAGTTCAGGATCGTCAAGGCCGGACTGCTGGAAGTCAGGGTGCCGGTGGTGGCCCGTCCGACGGTGATGCTGTCATTGGTCGTGTTGAGGACCCGCAGGCCGCCGTTGGGGACATTTACCGCAACGGTCGGAGCCTGCTGCAGGGTCACGGTCACCGGCGTAGCCGGCGCATAGCCGATGCCGGTATTGTAGTTGCCGGGCGTGCAGGTCACCGTCTGGCTGGCGACGGCTCCGCATTCGTCGGCTGCCAGGGCCGAGGCGGGAAGGGCCATCACCGTCCCGAGGCCGAGCAGGCCGCCGAGGGCCGGTGCGGCGCTGGACATAAGAACAAGCGCCAGTCGTTTCGTGCCGCGAGCCATGGACCCCCCATTGGCGGAGATTCGAGTATTTGTGGGCGGACCTTGCTCGGTTCGGGCGAAAAACTCAAGCGATGCCCGGATCTCTAATGTTCGGTTTGTCGCCGGGGTCTGATCTGTGGAAAATTGAAGAAATGACAACAGCGCCTCTCAAGGGGCAGTTTCCGGAAAGTCTAGTCTGATATTCTGAAGCGTCTGGGGCTGATGATGTTTCAGGCGCGCAGCGCTCGCGCTCCTGGGTGAACTGCAACAATCGTGCGGCAAAGGCGATCGACGCAACGACCCCTTAAGCAGTCTGGCGCAGGCTCGTCGCTGATCCGGCATGGGGCGACAGCCTCTGACCGGTCGGGAGGGACGCATGTCGTCAAGCGTGACATCCAGTTTCCGGCGCCGCGGACAGGACCATTTCGAGCCTGACGATGTCGACGCCCAGGTCCAGCGCCGGCTGCGCGGCCAGCTCGAGCAGATCGACTATACGACCTTTGCCTCGAACAAGGCGGTCCTCGGTCAGGCGATCGGTCACGTCGATGCGGCGCGTTTCCAGCATATGGCGGTGGCTGCGGCCCATGCCCGGGCCCGCTGGGTCACCGGGGCCCTGGCCCTGACCGAGAGCAACCACATGCCGACCCCTGAGCAGACGGTCCGTCTGGCCCAGCTACGGGCCTCGTATGAAGAACTGGCCGAGGCCTATGAAGCCCTGCGTCGGATGGTCGAGCGGGGCTATGTGGTGCTCCGCTCTGCCGCTCCCTGAGTATTTTACCCGGATTATATTGACTGAGGGTTCTACCCGGGTAAAAGTCTGGTCAGGAGACTGACATGACCGGACGCAAGGCGCTTGTGCGCGACTACAAAGACCGCAAGGTTACGGCCGGCATCTATGCCGTTCGCTGCACGGCCTCGGGCGAGGCCTGGGTCGGTGCGACCCCCGATCTCTCCACGCGTCAGAGCGGTATCTGGTTCAGCCTGAAGCACGGCTCGCACCGTGAGTCCGACCTGCAGGCGGCCTGGACGCGCCATGGCGAGGCGGCCTTCGTGTTCGAGACCGTCGAAACCCTGGAGGACGAGACGCTGGGAGCCGTCGGACGGTCTTCATGGTTCAAAGCGCAGCGCGAGGTCTGGAGCCGGACCCTGCAGGCCGGGACCCTGAACCGATGAGCGAGGACTTCGTCGCCTTCAAGGGCGGGACCTGTCTGGCCCGGGGCACCCGTCTGGATGTGGCCCTGGCCGCCCGTGCGGCCGGCGACGGCGCCGGGCCGGTCCTGATCTTCGACCCCGAGGGCCGGCAGATCGACCTTGATCTCAGCGGCACGCCGGAGGCCCTCGCGGCACGGCTCGCCCCCGACGCGCCGACGGACGCCGGACCGCGAGGGCGGGGGCGGCCCAAGCTCGGCGTCACGGCCCGTGAGGTGACCCTGCTGCCGCGCCACTGGGATTGGCTGGCCGGCCAGCCGGGCGGGGCGTCGGTCGCCCTGCGCAAGCTGGTGGAGGCCGCGCGGCGTGAGGCCGAAGCTCCGGACCGCCTCCGGCGGGCCCGCGAGGCGACCTACCGTTTCGCCAGCGCCCTGGCCGGAGATCTGCCCGGATTTGAAGAGGCGACGCGGGCGCTGTTTGCCGGCGATGCCGCGGCTTTCGAGGCCCGGATCACGGCCTGGCCGCAGGACCTGGCCGAGCACGCCCGGCGGCTGTCGGCCGACGCCTTCGGCCCGGCGCGGGGATAGGGCGTTCCCGAACAGGACTTTGCATCCATTCGGCTTCGGGAGTCGTTCCTTCCGTAGTGGTCTGGAGCCCGACGTCATGAACCGAACTGCCTTGCTGACTCTCGCCGCCGGCTTTCTATGGGCCTCAACGGCGCTGGCTGCGGCCCCCCAGCCGGCCAAGCCGGTAGATCCCCAGCGGCTCTATAGCGGCCGCTGGCTGGAGATCGCCCGCACGCCGATGTTCATCACCGACGGCTGCGTGGCCGGCGCGACGAACTACGAATTCAACGGCAAGGACCGCGTCTCGGTCCGCGATACGTGCGAGGTCGGGGCACCGGGCGGCAAGGAAAAGGTCATCGAGGGGCGGGGAGAACTGCTCGACCCGGGTACCCTGGCCAAACTTCGGGTGCGCTATCCGTTCCTGATCACCTGGGACTACTGGATCCTCGATCGTGACGACGACTACCAGTGGTTCATTGCCGGTGACCCCAAGCTGAAGCGCATCTTCATCTTCACGCGTGAGGTGCCGTCGGCCGAGCTGAAGACCAGCCTGACCCGCAAGGTCGAGGCGCTCGGCTATGATATGAGCAGGATCGAGTTCCCGGCCCAGCCGCCGGTTCGGCCCGGGGCACCGTCCAGCCGCAAGCCGTGATGGCTCAGCGGCCGGAGCGGGCCAGTACCTCGGCCAGCAAGGGGCGATAGGCGGTCTCGAACGGGGCGCGATCGCCGTCAGGCTTGTCCGGATAGACCAGGCGCAGCCCGGCGATCCGGCCGGCCACCTCTGCGCGCCACGGGCGGTCGGTCCGGGCCAGGCGCTGCATGCGGGCCTCGATCTCGTCCGTTTGGCGGCCGTCATAGGCCAGAAGCGAGCGGATCGCCCACAGGGCCTGCTGCTCGGGATTGGGCGCGGCGTCAGCCCGGCCGTGGCCCGCCGCCCAGCGCACCATGTCCACCACCTGGGCCTGGAAGCGCGGCTCCTGGAACGTCGTTGGCGTATGGCCCAGATTGGTGAAGACCAGCCGGCCACGACCCACGGGCTTCACCCAGCTGACCGGCACCATATAGGGCCGCTTCAGGGGCGTGCCGGTAAAGTCCAGCGCCTGCAGGACCCGCGTGCCAGCCGGATCGAAATCGGAGTACTGATAGATTTCTTCGGCGAAGCCGAAACGGGCTGGCCAAGCTTCGGTGATGGCGTGAGGCGCGACCGAGGCGATGGTGACCGGTGTGCCTTCGGTCCACGGATGGCCGGCGAACTTGCCGCCGATGAACCGGGTGTAGGTCTGACCGGGGCCGTCATAGGGCCAGCCGGTGTCGGCGGCGCTGTGCAGCCCGACAAATCCCCCCTTGCCGCTGGCCACCCAGGCCTGGATCGCCTGCCAGGTCTCCGGCGCCATGGGCAGGGGGCCGGTGGTGTAGAACATCAGGACATCAATGCCCTGGAGTGTCTGCGGGGTGATTTCGCGGGCGTCCTGGGTCGTCTGTAGCGTGAAGGCCCCTGACCTGCGGGCGAGCTCGGCCAGGGCGATTTCAGACGGGGCAAGACCACCCTCCGGCCGGATCACCGGCGCATGCCGCCAGCCGACGGCCTGGCTCAGATAGAGTACCCGCGGCTTGGCCGGTGCCGCCAGGGCCGGACCAGCCAGCAGCGCTGCGAGCACACCCAGAAGCGTAAGGAAGCGCAGCATCGGCCTATCCCTTCGGCTGGATCAGGTCCCAGCGATTGCCATAGAGGTCCTCGAACACCGCCACACTGCCATAGGGCTCGTGACGAGGCTCCTCCAGAAACCGGACGCCGGCGGCGCCCAGCCGCGCATGGTCGGCGGCGAAGTCATCGGTGTTGAGAAACAGCCAGACCCGCCCGCCGCCCTGGTCGCCGACACGGTCGAGCTGTCGCGCGTCCGCCGCCCTGGCCAGCAGGAAGCGCGAGCCGCCGTCCCCGGGCGACACCACCACCCAGCGCTTGCCCTCGCCCATGTCGGTGTTCTCGATCAGCGCAAAGCCCAGCTTGCCGACATAGAAGTCCAGCGCCTCGTCATAGTCGCGGACCAGCAGGGCGATCTGGGCGAGGCGGGTGGTCATGGCGAATCCCTGTTCAGCAGAGGCTGATTGATACCGTCTTTGCATCGCCTGTCCGGCCTGTTTCAGGCAGGATGGCGTGTCGCCCGGCCCAGGCCCAGAGGATGGTCCCCATGCAGCGCCGCCCTGTTTTCGCTCTCCTGTCCTTCGCCGGGCTTCTGGGCCTGATGGGCTCAACCGCCGTGGCCGGCGCGCCGGAGACGAAGATCACCCCCGTCGCCGCCGCCGATCTGCCGGCCCAGGTGGTGGCGGTGGTCAGGGCCGTCGCGCCCGGTCTGACGATCAGGGCCGCCGAACTGAAAGAGCGCGAGGCGCGCCGCTATTTCGACGTTGAAGGCGTCCTGGCCGACGGTTCGGAAATCGAGTTCGACCTGCTGGAAACCGCCGGCGTCTGGGCGATCGTCGAAACCCAGCGCGATATCGCCTGGACCAGCGCCCCGGCCGCTGTTCAGGGCGCGGCCCGGGCGGCGCATGCCACCGTGGCCTCGGTCCGGGTCATTGAGAGCCGGCAAAACGACGGCATGATCATCTATGAGTTGTTCGCTGCCGGCCAGCCCAGGACCCCGGCCATGGAGGTCAGCTGGAAGGACGGCCAGGCCAAGGTCCTGGCCGTGGTGTGGCCGCACTAGAACCCTTCGCCAAGAAGCAGACTTGCCCGGCCGGGTGGCATGGGTCACCTTGCCGGCCCAATTTCGTGAGTTCTCGCCATGCCCCGCGACGCGGCCGCCTCGGCACCGGGTCCCGCAGGGCGTTCCGGTCCCATCCGCACCGATCTGATCGAACTGCTCCGCCTGTCCGGGCCGGTGGTGCTGTCGCGTCTGGGTATCATGGTCATGGGCCTGACCGACGCGATCGTGGTGGGTCACTTTTCGGCCCGCGAACTGGGCTTTCACGCCATGGCCTGGGCCCCGTCCTCGATCTTCGTGACCATGACCGTGGGCCTGCTGACCGGCGTGCAGGTGATGACCGCCCGGGCCCTGGGGGCCGAGCGGCCGCATGATACCGGGGCCGTCCTGCGGCGGGGCCTGGTCTATGCGGCCTGGCTGGGCGTGGTCGGCATGCTGCTCCAGGCGGCGCTGGGGCCGCTCTTCCTGCACAGCCTCGGCCTGAAGGACGGGCTGGCCGACGGGGCTTCGGCCCCGCTGGTCGTCTTTGCCCTGTCGCTGCCGCTCTATGCCGTCGCTGTGGCCGTGACCTTCTGGCTGGAAGGCCTGGGGCGACCCGGGCCGGTGACGATCATCATGTGGATCGCCAATGCGGTGAACCTGGCCGCCAACCTCGTACTGGTGCCGGGCACCTTCGACCTACCGGCCCTCGGGGCTGTGGGCGGGGCGTGGTCGACCTTCATCGCCCGGGCCTTCATGATCGTGGCCATCGTCCTCTATGTCTGGCGGATGAAGGATTCCCGCGCGCTCGGCGTGTTCGACAAGCCGGTGCTCGACCGCGCCGCCGAGATCGAACAGCGGCGGATCGGCTATGGGGCAGGGGCCTCCAACTTCTTCGAGGTCTCGGCCTTCGCGGCCATGAACCTGGTCGCCGGCTGGATCGGGGCCCTGGCCGTCGCCGCCTGGGCGGTGGTCCTGAACGTCGCCGCCGTGATCTTCATGATCCCGCTGGGCATCGCCACCGCCACGGCCGTGCAGGTGGGCCGGGCCTATGGCGCGCGGGACCCGGCAGGCATGACGCGAGCCGGCTGGATCGCCTTTGCCGTCACGGCCGTGGTCGGCCTGATCGCCGCCGCGCTGCTGCTGCCGCTCAAGAGCTGGGTGGCCATGGCCTATACGACCGACCCCGCCGCCCTCGACCTGATCCTGCCCGCCCTGGTCCTGACCTGCATCTTCCTGGCCCCCGACGCCGTGCAGGTGGTGGCGGCCCAGGCCCTGCGGGCCCGGGGCGAGGTGTGGGTGCCCACGATCACCCACTTCATCAGCTATGGCTTTGTGATGGGCCCGCTGGCCTGGTGGCTGGCCATCCCGCTGGGCATGGGGCTGAACGGCGTGGTCTGGTCGGTGATCGTGACCAGCTTCCTGTCCGCAGGTTTCCTGCTGGCGCGGTTCCGGCTGCTGGATCTGCGGGACAGGCGGGGCTGAGCGGCGCTGGATCCTTCTCCCCTTGCGGGAGAAGGTGGCCGCGAAGCGGACGGATGAGGGGTTGAAGATCCTTCCGGAAAGGCCCGCGAGACCCCTCATCCGTCGCCTGGCGGCGACACCTTCTCCCGCAAGGGGAGAAGGCTGGAATTACGCCCCCAGAATCCAGCCCTCTTCCGCCTGGGCGGCCTCGACCACCTCGGCCGGGACGTCCTTGCCCGGTGCGAAGACCGCGCCCAGCTTGCCGGCTTCGTCCAGCTTGGCGAAGTGTTCGGCCTGGGCCCGGACCTGGGCCAGGTCCTTGACCTCGCCGGGAGCCGGGACGGCCTTCAGCAGCGAGGGATAGACCTCGGCGATCACCACATCCACGCCGTCGAGGTCAGCCTCGGTCAGGGCCTTGAAGCCCGTCTCGAACGGCCAGACGCGGGCGTTGCGGGCATCGCGCAGCCGGCGTGCGGCCGGGATGCCGACGATCGCCTGCCCGCCGACCGAGCCGTTGTAATAGAGCTTCCAGATCGAGTGCGCGCCCTTGGCGGCTTTGTCTGCAAAGCGGAACTCGGCCAGGTCGCCCTCGCCGTGTTCGCGGGTGCGCTTGGGCTGCAGGGTGGTCAGGGCGTCCTTGGGCGGGCAGCCCCAGAACGGGAAGGGGCCACCGGTCAGGCGCCGGTTGATCTCCGAGCCCACGCCGAAGCGGTTGTTGGTGTTGTCGGCCTTGTCCTTGACCATCTTGTTCAACTGGTCCCAGACCGCGCGCCACGGCGCCTCGCCCGGCAGGTTCAGCGCCTGGGCAAAACCCTGCGGGAAGCCCAGCGGGAAGTCGAAGCCGACCAGGGCCCGCTCGCCACGCTTCTTGAAGTCGTCGAGGATGGCCGCCAGCTTGGCTTCAGCCTCCTGGCGCGTGGCCGGGTTGTGGCTCTCGAAAGTCAGGCGGAAGCGCACGTCGCGCTTGAGCACGCCGATCCACACGGAATCCGCGCCCGTGGTGGGTTTGGCCGCCGCGCTCCAGTCGACGATTACATAGGCGCTGAACAGGCGCGACACGGCGTTGGCTCCGTCAGGAATGAACGAAGCGCGCTTCTACTCCGGACCGGCGGCGGGAGCCAGCGGCGTTGCGATCAGACGGCGGTTTGTTCGGCCGTCTTCTCGGCCGCCGCAGCGGTGCGGCCGTCACGGGCGAACCAGCGGGCCGGCGGCTCGCAGACCGGGCCGAGGGCGGCGCGGACGATGGCCGGCGGGCGGCGCTCTTCCGGCGTCATGAACAGGCCGTTGGCCTTGACCCGCAGGCCGGCCAGCTTGTGGGCTCCCAGCATGGTCAGCGGCACGGCCAGCATCAGGCCGGCCAGGATCGGCGCCGTGGCGGTCAGCAGGTCCGGCGTGAACCAGAAGCCGAGGGCCAGGGCGCAGCCTGTCATCGAGATCCAGCCCATCGCACGGAAGGCTTCAGCCCCGCTGACCTTGTCGGCGTCGCGGCGCTGGGTGGCCCAGCCGCCGACCTTGCCGGCGAGGATTTCGACCAAGGCACGGGTCTGGGTGAACATCAGCATCGGCGCGACCAGCGCCGACAGCAGCATCTCGACGCTGAGGCCCGCAGCGATCCGGCGACGGCCGCCGAAACCCTTGCGCTCTTCCGGACGCGAGAAGACCAGGATGGTGCCGAGGATCTTGGGCCCGAACAGCAGCACGAAGGTGATGATCATCGCCCAGGCGGTGGCCTGGATCTCGCGCCAGTCGATCAGGGCGTGGGCGGCGGCTTGCAGGTCGGCCATGGTGAAGGCCGCCTTCTTGAGCGAGGGCATCAGCAGGCGCGACACGATCCCGGCCGACAAGGCCATGAACCACAGCGGCGACAGCACATAGCTCAGCACGCCGATCACCAGGTGCATGCGGCTCAGCCAGTGCAGGCCGGGCAGGGCGACCAGCGGGATGTGCTGGACATTGCCCCGGCACCAGCGGCGGTCGCGGGTGGCGAAGTCGAGCAGGTTGGAGGGGCTCTCCTCGTAGGAGCCTTCCAGATAGGGAGCCAGGTGGACGCTCCAGCCGCCGCGGCGCAGCAGGGCGCTTTCCAGGGCGTCATGGCTCATTACCTCGCCGCCGAACGGCTTGGGGCCGTCCAGCGAGGGCAGGCCGCAGGTCTCGGCGAAGGCACGGGTGCGGACAATGGCGTTGTGGCCCCAGAACGAGCTCTCGCTGCCCGACCACCAGGCCAGGCCGGTCCAGGCGACGCGGCCATACAGGCGCGTGGCGAACTGCAGGGTGCGGGCGAAGATGGTCTGGCCGTTGATGATCATCGGCATGGTCTGGATCAGGCCGGCCCCGGGGTGACGCTCCATGGCGTCGGCCAGGCGAACCATGGCCTCGCCGGTCATCAGGCTGTCGGCATCGAGCACCAGCATGTGCTCGTAGCTGCTGCCCCAGCGGCTCACCCAGTCGGCGATGTTGCCAGCCTTGCGGCCCTTGTTTTCCTGGCGGACGCGATAATAGACGGCGCTGTTGGCCTCACGGCGGAAGCGCGCGAAGCAGGCCTGCTCGGCGAGGGCCACGGCCGGGTCGCGCGTGTCGCTGAGGATGAAGATGTCGAAGGCGCGGCTGGCGCCGGTCTCGGCCAGCGAGGCGTCCATGGCCCGCAGGCGGGCGAAGACGGCCGTGGCGTCTTCATTGTGCACGGGCATCAGGATGGCGGTGCGGGCCCGCAGCTTGGGCATCGGCTTGGCGCTGTCGATACCCAGCGGGTCCTTCGGCTTGCCCAGCAGGATGACGAAGCCGGCAAAGGCAGTGCAGAACCACAGCGACAGGGCCAGGAACAGCGGCACCAGCAGGGTCAGGACGATAGCTTCCAGCCGGGTGATGCCGCCGAGGGCGACGGTGTCGAAGGTGGCCTTCCAGCCGGCTGCGCCCATGAAGAGGGTGGCCAGACCGACGATCCAGCGGCGCATGCTCATGTCGGAGACGACGCTGGTGGCGCGGCGCGCACCGCCCTGCCAGAACGCCAGATGCTGCACCGGCATGGCCAGAGGGGCCTCGGCCGGGATCTCCACGGTGTCGCGGCGCTGAAGCACCTGGTCGAGCGCGACGCTTGTGGAGGTCCGCAGGTCGAAGAGGCTGGAGCGATCGCTCATCGGGTCATCGTCTCGGTCTGTCCGGGCGGGCCGGGCTTCTCCGGTCAGGTCGACCTTGCGGGGTTCAGGCGCTCTGACCGGCCGCGACCTGACGGTGCGTCCGGGAATGAGGGCTTGAGGCTTGGGGTCGACGTCCGGCGTGGAGAGCCACCGGCAGGTGCCATAATAAAACTTCGATCACGAAATCGCTACCAGAAATCACGCGGCAGTCGCGTTCGCGGCAAAAAAGCCGTGAACTGACTGGGCGTCGGGACGGGCTTTCGTTGGGATTGTTCTGATAAATATCTGAAATGTATCGGATTTCAAGATTTCAAACGCGCGTCCGATCGTTCAGCGGGCGGACGTTGCGCGTGCGCTCCGGCATCCGGACGGGCGCAAGGTGGGGCTGAAAAAACCCGAAAGGAGCAACCCGACGGCGACTCAGGGCGTGAGATCGTGATCACTCGGCCCCTCTGGATCACGCCCGATCACGCCGGCGCGAGGGGCGGGTGGCACCTGTCATCCCGGATGGCGCGAAGCGGTTCCGGGATGACAGGCCGTGCCGGTAGCGGGCGGTTAGGCCAGCTTGACCAGCATCTTGCCGAGGTTCTCGCCGTTGAACAGCTTGATGAAGGCCTCGGGGGCATTCTCGACGCCGTCTTCGATGGTTTCCTTCCACTGCAGCTTTCCGGCGCCCATCCAGGCGGCCATGTCCTGCACGAAGGCCGGATAGAGGTCGTAGTGGTTGGAGACGATGAAGCCCTCCATCCGCAGGCTCTTGCCGACGGCCTGGATGATGTTGGACGGGCCGACCGGCTTACCGGTCTCGTTATACTGCGAGATCATGCCGCACAGGGCGAAGCGGGCGAACGGACGGGCCGAATTGATGGCCGCTTCCAGGTGCACGCCGCCGACGTTCTCGAAATAGACGTCGATGCCCTTGGGGGCGACCTTGGCCAGTTCGGCCACCACGTCCGGTGTGGCCTTGTAGTCGATGACGTGATCGACGCCGATCGACTTCAGGAACGCCACCTTGTCCGGACCACCGGCCGAGCCGATCACGGTGTGACCCTTCAGCTTGGCGATCTGGCAGACCACCGAGCCGACGGCTCCGGCGGCGGCCGAGACGAACACCACGTCGCCGTCCTTCAGGGCGGCCACGCGCAGCAGGCCCGCATAGGCGGTCATGCCCGGCATGCCGAGGATGCCGAGGAAGGCCTGGGGCGGCAGGCCGTGGGTGTCGATCTTGGTCAGGGCCCCCAGCGCGCCACCGGCGGCCCGGATCGCGGCCGGCGAGACGTTGAACAGTTCACGCCAGCCGAACATCGAATTGACGATGTCACCGACCGCGAAGTCGGGATCGTTCGAGGCGACGATCTGGCCGATCGCGCCGCCCTGCAGGGCCTTGCCCAGCTCGAACGGCGGCACGTAGCTGGCCCGGTCGTACATGCGGCCGCGCATATAGGGGTCGACCGACATCCAGAGGTTCTTGACCTGAACCTCGCCCTCGCCAGGCGCAGCGACCTCGACGGTGGCCAGTTCGAAGTCGGCATGGGTCGGAACCCCGACAGGGCGGCTCTTCAGTCGGATTTCGCGTGAGGCGGTCATGGGGCGTTTCCCTGAGAGTTTCTAATTTAAACGCTTGTTTAGCCTGTCCTGACGTCATGCTCCAGTGCTTCTAACCGGCGGCGAACCGGTTTAGACATCCGGCATGACCCAAGCGATCCTCAAGACGGCCCCCCTGAAGGCTGGCGTTGTCGGTGCCGGCGTGTTCGGCGGCTATCACGCCAAGAAGTATGCCGAACTGCCGGACGTTGATCTCGTCGCCGTGTTCGACATTGATCTCGCCCGTGCGGCAGCCCTGGCCGAGCCCCTGGGCGCGACGCCCTATGACGACATGGCCACTTTCCTGGCCGCCGTCGACGTGGTGACCGTCGCCACCCCCGCCGTCCATCATGCCGGTGCGGCCCTGGCGGCCCTGAAGGCGGGCAAGCCGGTCTATTCGGAAAAGCCCCTGGCGGTGACGCCGCAAGATGCCGACGCCATGGTCGCCGCGGCCCGCAAGGCCGGCGTGCCCCTGGCTTGCGGCCATCAGGAGCGGGTGGTGTTCCAGGCCATGGGCCTGCTCGACATTCCCGAGCAGCCCCTACGCCTTGAAGCCGTGCGTCGCGGCACGCCCTCGGACCGCAATCTGGACGTCTCGGTGGTGCTGGATCTGATGATTCACGACATCGACCTGGCGCTCGCCCTCTGCGCCGCCGAGCCCGTGACCGTGGAAGGCGAGGGGGCCATCACCCGCTCGACCTCGCTGGACTGGGTCAAGGTCGAGGCCACGTTCGAGAACGGCTTCACGGCCGTGTTCGACGCCTCGCGCGTCGCCGAGGCCCGCGAGCGGACCATGAAGGTGGTCTATCCCTCCGGCGAGGTCGAGATCGACTTTCTGGCCCGCACTTTCCGCAACACCACCCCGTTCCCGCTGATCGAGGACTTCACAGAAACCCCGGCCGGCAAGGATCCGCTGGGCCTCAGCGTCGCGGGCTTCCTGGCGGCGGTACGCGGCGAGACCCCGCGTCCGGTTGTCACCGGGGTCGAAGCGGCCCGGGCCCTCGATCTGGCCCTGGCAGTGGAGCAGGCAGCGGAGGGCTGACCCGCCTCGCAGGGCGGCGAAAATTTATCCGTCGGGCGTGGAACCTTGTCGGCGCGAGCGCGTTTTGGACTTGCGTCGGGGGTCCAACAGGACGGCGCCAGAGGTATCTCGACATGTCACGTCTCTCGCTGCGCCACCGCTGTCAGGCATTCTGATGGCGACGATCCTCATTGTTGAGGACGAGGTTTTCGTCCTTCAGGCCGCAGAGTGGGCCGTGGAGGACATGGGCCACAGCCCCCTTATGGCCAGTGATCTGACGGAGGCCCTGGTGCATCTGTCGGCATCAGGTTCAATCGACGCGCTGTTTGTCGACATCCGCCTGCGGACCCTGGCCCTGGGCGGCTACGATGTCGCCAACCAGGCCATCAAGATCCGGCCAGACCTGCGGGTCCTCTACACCTCGGGAACGCCGCTCAGCGCCGAGATGTCGGCTCTGTTCGTGAATGGCGGTCACTTCCTTCGGAAGCCCTACTCCCCCGAAGGCCTTGGCCTGTCGCTGGGGGCACTGCTCGAGACTCTAACCCCCTAAGTCCATGCGACGGCCCGTCGGCCCTCGTTGTCGTCCATCTGAGCTAGGAATCCCCATCCCCATTTCCAAAGCGGAGAGTACCGCCAGCGCGTTCGCCATCCCGGGCGAGGCCGTCGCGGTGCATCGCCAGACTGAAGAATCAATCGTCGCGGCCGGTGCCCTGCAGAGTGCCATCTTCAACAGTGCCAACTTCTCGAGCATCGCCACCGACGCGCGGGGGGTGATCCAGATCTTCAATGTCGGGGCCGAGCGGATGCTGGGCTACACCGCCGCCGAGGTGATGAATACCATCACCCCCGCCGACATTTCCGATCCCCAGGAACTGATCGCCCGGGCCCAGGCCCTCAGCGCCGAGCTGGCCACTCCGATCACGCCCGGCTTCGAAGCCCTGGTGTTCAAGGCCTCGTGCGGCATCGAGGACATCTATGAGCTGACCTATATCCGCAAGGACGGGACCCGGTTTCCGGCGGTCGTGAACGTCACCGCCCTGCGCGACGCGCAGGACACCATCATCGGCTACCTGCTGATCGGCACCGACAACACCGCCCGCAAGCTGGTGGAGGAGGAGCAGAAGAAGTCCGACCAGCGGCTTCGCGACCAGCAATTCTACACGCGCTCACTGATCGAATCCAACATCGACGCCCTGATGACCACCGACCCCGCCGGGATCATCACAGACGTCAACAAGCAGATGGAGGCCCTGACCGGCTGCACCCGCGACGAGCTGATCGGCGCGCCGTTCAAGGACTGCTTCACCGATCCCGACCGCGCCGAGGCCGGCATCAAGCGGGTGCTGAGCGAGAAATCGGTCACCGACTACGAACTGACCGCCCGCGCCCGCGACGGCAAGCAGACTGTCGTCTCCTATAACGCCACCACCTTCTATGACCGCAAGCGAACGCTGCAGGGCGTGTTTGCCGCGGCCCGCGATGTCACCGAGCGCAAGCGGGTCGAGGCCGAGTTGCAACAGGCCAAGGCCGACGCCGAGAGCGCCAGCCGCACCAAGTCCGACTTTCTCGCCAGCATGAGCCACGAAATCCGCACCCCGATGAACTCGATCATGGGGATCGCCGATCTGCTGGCCAAGACCGAACTGACCCCCGAGCAGGACAAGTATGTCCAGATCTTCCGGCGCTCAGGCGACAATCTGCTCAACCTGATCAACGACATCCTCGACCTGTCCAAGGTGGAAGCCTCGCAGTTGGACCTGGAGCGGACGGGCTTCTCCCTCAATGATCATCTGGAGAAGGTGATCGAAATGGTCGCGCCGCGGGCCCACCAGAAGGGCCTGTCGCTGGTTTGGACGATCGCGCCGGACGTCGGGAACGACCTGATCGGCGACCCGGCCCGGTTGCGGCAGGTGCTGCTGAACCTGCTGGGCAACGCCATCAAGTTCACCCTGTCCGGACGCGTGTCACTGACGGTGGAAAGCGAGCGCGACGGTTCCAACCCCACCGACCTGCGTTTTACGGTTGTGGACACCGGCATCGGCATCCCGGGCGACAAGCTGCGCCAGGTGTTCGAACGCTTCACCCAGGCAGACTCTTCGACGACCCGCCGGTTTGGCGGGTCAGGGCTGGGCCTGACCATCTCCAAACAGCTGGTCGAGCTGATGGGGGGAAGGATCTGGGTCGAAAGTGAGATTGAGGTCGGGAGCTCCTTTGGCTTTACAGTGCCGTTCGCCATCTGGGCCGACGCTGATCGCCCCAGGCTGGCCCCGCAGGACGCGGGTCCAGATAGCCCCCAGCCCGCGCTGCGGATCCTGCTGGCCGAGGACTCGCCGGACAATCGCACGATCGCTTTGGCCTATCTGGCAGACACGCCCTATTGCGTTGACGTCGCCGAGACCGGCGCGACTGCCTGCGCCATGTTTGAGGTCTGTCACTACGATCTTGTGCTGATGGATCGTCAGATGCCCGTCATGGACGGCCTCACGGCCACGCGCACCATTCGCGCCTGGGAGGTCGCCAATGGCCGCCCGCCCGCGCCGATCATCGCCCTGACGGCGTCTGCCCTTAAAGGTGACCGGGAAACCTGTCTCGCGGCGGGTTGCACGGCCTATTTGACCAAGCCCATCAAGCAGGAGGTACTGCTGCAGGCGATCCGGGAACACTCTACCGCTAAGGGCCAGGCCGTTGCGGCAGGGGCACCCAAACTCAGGATTTCGCCGGCGGCGCGGAAACTGGCCGAGCGAACGCCAGCCTATCTGCACAACTGCCGGCAGACTGTTATCGATCTGGGAGTCGCCCTGGCCGTGCCGGACTTCGAGACCGTCATCCTGCTTGGGCACAATCTGCGGGGATCGGGCGGAGCGTTCGGGTTTCAGGCCATCACGGACATCGGGGCGGCCCTGGAAGCGGCGGGTGGGCTGAGCGATGTCGAAGCCTCGCGCGGATGGGTGTCGGCCCTGTCCACCTTCCTGGACCGGATCGAGGCCGCGCCGGTGCCAGCCTGAAACATGCCTCGGACAGGGGCGTATCGGCGGGGTTGAGGCACGGAATGAACGGGTTGGCCCGTTTCAATGGAGGAATAATCCTCATTGGGGCCTTTCGCGCCCGGTCTGGCAGCGGTAAGGACACCCCTCCAATTCGCAAGGGCGTGCGCCATGACCAGGAAACCTGACGGAAGCTGGGACAAGTCCAAACTGCCGAGCCGGCACGTGACCGAAGGTCCGGCCCGCGCGCCGCACCGCTCATATTACTATGCCATGGGCCTGGGCACCCGCGACATCGCCCAGCCGTTCGTGGGCGTGGCCTCGTGCTGGAACGAGGCAGCTCCGTGCAACACGGCCCTGATGCGTCAGGCCAATGCCGTGGCCAAGGGCGTCGAGGCCGCCGGCGGCACCCCCCGCGAGTTCTGCACCATCACCGTCACTGACGGCATCGCCATGGGCCAT
Source organism: Caulobacter sp. HMWF025 (assembly GCF_003060965.1). Taxonomy (GTDB): domain Bacteria; phylum Pseudomonadota; class Alphaproteobacteria; order Caulobacterales; family Caulobacteraceae; genus Caulobacter. The sequence goes on from NZ_QAII01000045.1 coordinate 66,979, forward strand.
GAGGGCATGCGCAGCTCACTGGTCAGCCGCGACTGCATCGCCGACTCGGTCGAACTGACCATGCGCGGCCACGGCTATGACGCCCTCGTCGGCGTCGCCGGCTGCGACAAGAGCCTGCCGGGCATGATGATGGCCATGCTGCGCCTCAACGTGCCCTCGGTGTTCCTGTACGGCGGTTCAATCCTGCCGGGCCGCTTCAACGGCAAGGACATCACCGTCATGGACGTCTTCGAGGGCGTCGGCGCCTTCGCGGCCGGGACCATGGACGAGAAGACCCTGTGCGAGCTGGAAAAGCATGCCTGTCCGTCGGACGGGGCTTGCGGCGGCCAGTTCACCGCCAACACCATGGCCTGCGTCTCCGAGGCCATCGGCCTGGCCCTGCCGCTGTCCTCGGCCCTGCCGGCTCCCTATCTGGACCGCGACCAGTACGCTGTCGCCTCGGGTGAGGCGGTGATGCGACTGATCGAGCAGAACATCCGCCCGCGCGACATCTGCACCCGCAAGGCGTTCGAGAACGCCGCCGTCGTTGTGGCCGCCACCGGCGGCTCGACCAACGGAGCCCTGCACCTGCCGGCCATGGCCCACGAGTGCGGCATTGAATTCACCCTCAAGGACGTGGCCGAGATCGCCGCCCGCACCCCCTATATCGCCGACCTCAAGCCTGGCGGCCGCTATGTGGCCAAGGATATGGGCGAGGCCGGCGGCGTGCCGATGCTGCTGCGCACCCTGCTGGAGGCGGGCCTGCTGCACGGCGATGTCATGACCGTGACCGGCAAGACCCTGGCCGAGAACCTGGCCGACGTGGTCTGGCGCGAAGACCAGGACGTGATCCGTCCGGTGTCCAATCCGCTGTCGCCGACCGGTGGCGTGGTCGGCCTGTGGGGCTCGCTGGCGCCCGAGGGCGGCATCGTCAAGGTGGCGGGCCTCAAGCACCAGGTGCACCGTGGCCCGGCCCGGGTGTTCGACGGCGAAGCCGCCTGTTTCGAGGCCGTCTCGAACCGCGACTACAAGGAAGGCGACGTCCTGGTCATCCGCTATGAGGGGCCCAAGGGCGGGCCGGGTATGCGCGAGATGCTGTCAACCACCGCTGCGATCTACGGTCAGGGCGTCGAGAACATCGCCCTGATCACCGACGGCCGCTTCTCGGGTGCCACGCGCGGCCTGTGCATCGGCCACGTGGGTCCGGAGGCCGCCGTCGGGGGGCCCATCGCCCTGGTGCAGGACGGTGACATCATCAGCATCGACGCGACCAAGGGCACGATCGACCTCGAGGTCGAGCCCGAGGAACTCGCCCGCCGCAAGGCGCTGTGGGTGCCGCGCAAGCACAACTACAACAGCGGCGCGATCTGGAAGTTCACCCAGCTGGTGGGTCCGGCCTATCTGGGGGCGACCACGCACCCCGGCGCGGCCGAGGAAACCCACGTCTACGCTGACCTCTAGGGGCGCGGGGCCTTGCCTCACGCGGCCTGGCCTGTCGATCCGGGGATGATCGCCCCGTTCCTTGCGGCGATCATCCTCATCGAACTGACCCCGGGGCCCAATATGGGCTACCTCGCCGGGCTGTCGGCGCTGCAGGGCCGACGGGCGGGGTTCGTGACGGTCCTCGGCATCACCTGCGGCCTCTCGGTCTACATGCTGGCCGCGGTGTTCGGCCTGACCGAGGTGCTGCGCCAGAACCGGGGCCTCTATCAGCTGCTGCGTTGGTCCGGCGTGCTCTACATGGTCTGGATGGCCTATGACGCCTGGCGCGAAGGCGAGGCCGAGACGGCTGACGGAGCCGCTCCGGGCAGCGACTGGCGCTACTTCCAGCACGGCCTGCTGGCCAATCTGCTCAATCCCAAGGCGGCGCTGTTCTATGTGACCCTGCTGCCGGGGTTCATCAAACCCGACCACGCTGCTCCGGCGACCCAGGCCCTGGTTCTGGGCAGCAGCCATGTGCTGGTCAGCGTCGTGATCCACACGACCATTGTCCTGTTGGCCGACCGGGCCGGGGCCGTGCTGCGGCGGGCCAGTGCCAGCAAGATCGTGCGCGGCGGCTTTGCCCTGTCCCTGCTGGCCATGGCGGCCTGGCTTGCCGTGTCAACGGCGGGCTGACGGGAGTCAGCGACGGCGCCGGACTTCCCGGATGAAGCGGTCCTCATTGGCCAGTTCGAACTCGCTGGCCGGGACGATCCGGCGGGCCATGTCCAAGGGGCCGGGTTCGGTGGCGTCAAACTCCGGTTCGGCCACGGCGGCGCGAGGGCGCGGCACGGCGAGCTCGCCTACGCCTGAGGTCCGGACCAGAACAGCGGCGGTTTCGTCCTGGCTGACGACGCCGTCACGGTTGGAGTCCGCCCGGGACAGGATGAGGGGCTTTCGGGCCTCGTCCGCCTGAGCGGAGGTCACGGCTGCGAGGGTCAGGCCGGCAATCAACAGGATGCGCATGGAACACTCCGGGTTCGCGGCAGAAGCCTAGGCCTGGCACCCCGCCCCAGCAAGACCACCAAGTCTAGTCATCCAGGTCGAAGGGTAGCTCGTCCTGCTGGGCCTGGGACCTCGGCGTGGCCTTGGATACCGGCTTGTAGGTAGGGGCCGGCGGGGCCTGACGCGGAGGCGGATCCGGAGCCCAGGGCGGATCGTCGCCGAACGGGAGGTCGTCGCCGAGGTCGTCATCGACGAGATCCGCATCGTCCTCGTCCGGAAACAGCGGTGGAGGCGGCGGCGCGGCGCGACGGACCGGGGCGGGGGTCGGCACAGGCTCAGGCTCGACAAGCGCGGCCACGATCGGGGGCTGCGGCTGGACCTGGAGCGTGGCACGGGGCGCCTGGGGC
>NZ_QAII01000046.1 GCF_003060965.1 Caulobacter sp. HMWF025
GCCCCATAGGGGGAAGACCAGATCGGCACGCTTCATCTTCCCCCTAAGGGGGAGGAGCGCCGCAGGCGCGGAGGGGGCGAGTGACTCCGTCCAGGTCCCCTAAGCCCGCCCCGCCTGGACGGACAGGTGATCGGCCGAGATGCCCAGCTTGGCCAGGGCCCGGGTCCATTTGTGCTCGTGGTCGTCGTCGAACAGCAGGGCCTCGTCGGCGTCGCAGATCAGCCAGATATTGTCCCTGACCTCCTGCTCGAGCTGGCCGGGGCCCCAGCCGGCATAGCCGAGGGCCAGGATCGAGCGGCGCGGGCGACGGATCCGGCTGCCGATGGCGTCGAGGGCATCGCGCGTCGCCGTCAGACCCAGGCCGTCGGCCAGGTGCAGGGTCGATTCGGGTGAGTTGAAGTCGTCGGTGTGCAGCACGAAGCCGCGCTCCAGCTCGACCGGGCCGCCCAGCAGGACCAGATCGTCGAGGGTCTTGTGCTCGGACGGAACCCCCAGCCGGTCCAGCAGTTCAAAGACGGTCAGGCCCTCGACGGGACGGTTGACGGTCAGGCCCATCGCCTGGTCGGCGTCATGGGCGCACAGATAGAGCACGGCGCGCTCGAAGCGCTCGTCCTCGATCCCCGGCATGGCCACCAGCAGGCGTCCGGCCAGAAAATCCGCTTCGTCAGGTGAGGTGCGGTTCATGGTCAGAGGATCGGGACAGAAGACGACGGTTTCAAGTCAAACCTGACGCTTGGCGATGGGACTTTCGCCCTATATTCGAGTTCCGCACTCTCATTGGACAGGACAAAGACCCATGGCGATCAAGGTTGGCGATACTCTTCCCGCAGCGACGTTCATGACCAGCACCGCCGAAGGGCCTGCGCCGGTCTCGACCGACGATCTGTTCAAGGGCAAGACCGTCGCGCTCTTCGCGGTCCCGGGGGCCTTCACCCCGACCTGCTCGGCCAAGCATCTGCCGGGCTTCAAGGAACATGCGGCCGAGTTCAAGGCCAAGGGCGTCGACACCATCGCCTGCGTCTCGGTCAACGACCTCTTCGTCATGAAGGCCTGGGGCAAGGATCAGGGCATCGACGGCGAAGTGCTGCTGCTGGCCGACGGCAACGGCGACTTCACCAAGGCCCTCGGCCTGGAATTCGACGGCAGCAAGTTCGGCATGGGCCTGCGCTCGCAGCGCTACTCGCTGATCGCCAAGGACGGCGTGGTCGAGACCCTGAACGTTGAAGAAGGCGGGGAATTCAAGGTCTCGTCGGCCGACTACATGCTGGGTCAGCTGTAGGGTTCAACGATCGAAAAATGCCCTGTCATCCCGGGTCGGCTACGCCGCCCGGGATGACAAGTAAAAAGAGAGGCGGTGGAGCAATCCACCGCCTCTTCCATATCAAGCCCCCAGAACCTCCGGCGTCAGCGCCGCAAGGTCTGCCGCGCCCAGCTTGACGCCCGCGACCTGTCCCGGCACCTGGGACAGCACCGCCTCGGCATAGATCCGGGCCAGGGCTCGCTTGCTGTCGGCCCAGGCTGCGTCGGCTTCGATGGCTGCGCCGAGCGCGCCCTTGGCCAGCATCCAGCCACCCACGACATCTCCCAGCAGCTTCAGATAGGCCGTGGCCCCTGACAGGGCGTCGGGCATGGCCCGGGCGCGACGTTCGATCAGCCAGGCGGTGGCATCGGCCGTCGCATTGAGGGCGGTCTCGAGGCGGGTGCCGATCAGGCCAAGCTCTGCAGCCTTCAGCTGGTCGATCGTATCGCGGATGTCGTCCATCAGGTCGCCGATCGCCTGGCCCTCGCCGAGGGCGAGCTTGCGGCCGACCAGGTCGATGGCCTGGATGCCGTTGGTCCCCTCATAGATCGGGGCGATGCGGGCGTCGCGATAGTGCTGGGCCGCGCCGGTTTCCTCGATGAAGCCCATGCCGCCGTGGATCTGGACACCGTCCGAGGCGACGGCCACGCCGATGTCGGTGGACCAGGCCTTGGCGATCGGGGTCAGCAGTTCCTCGCGCAGCCGCGCGGCGACGCGCTCCGGCTCCGTTGCGCCGTGGCTGGCCAGATCGGCGGCGACGGCGGTGGACAGACAGAGGCCCCGGGCGGCCTCGACCCGGGCCTTCATCAGGACCAGGGTGCGGCGGATGTCGGGATGGTCGAACAACGGCGCGGAGGCCTCGCCGGTCCAGGCCGAGCGGCCCTGGCGGCGCTCCAGCGAGAAGGCCAGCGCCTGCTGGTAGGCGCGCTCGGCAATGGCCACGCCCTCGGTGCCGACCTGCAGACGCGCGGCATTCATCATCGTGAACATGTGGGCGAGGCCCGAGCCCAGCCGGCCGACCAGTTCGGCCTTTGCGCCTTCGAACAGCATCACGCAGGTGGGCGAGCCGTGAATGCCCAGCTTGTGCTCCAGCCCGCCGACCCGCAGGGCGTTGGCCTCGCCCAGGGTACCGGCCTCATCGACCACGACCTTGGGGGCGAGGAACAGCGAGATGCCCTTGACCCCCGGAGGGGCATCCGGCGTCCGGGCCAGAACCAGGTGGACGATGTTGTCGGCCACATCGTGATCGCCCCAGGTGATGTAGATCTTCTGGCCGGTGATCTTCCATCCGCCGTCGCCGTCCGGTGTGGCCACGGTGGTGATCGAGGCCAGGTCCGAGCCGGACTGCGGCTCGGTCAGGTTCATGGTCCCCGTCCACTCGCCCGAGACCATGCGGGGCAGGTAGAGGGCTTTCTGGCGGTCCGTGCCATGCTGGGCCAGGGCCGCTATGGCCCCCAGGCTGAGCATGGGGCACAGGCCGAAGGCCATGTTCGCGGCGTGCACCATCTCGTAGGTTGCGACTTCCAGCGTCTTGGGCAGGCCCTGACCGCCATGGGCGGTGGCGGCCGCCAGGCCAGTCCAGCCACCGGCGGCAAACTGGCGATAGGCCTCGGCAAAGCCCGGTGCCGCGCGGACCACGCCGTTTTCCAGCTTCGCCCCGACCAGATCGCCCTGACGGTTCAGCGGGGCCAGGACATCAGCGGCGAACAGGCCGGCCGCCTCGAGCACGGCGTCCACGGTATCGGCGTCTGCCTCCGGGAAGGCCGTGGCCAGGCGGTCGAAGCCGGCGGCGTGGCGGAGCGAGAAGGCGATGTCGCGGACGGGGGCGCGGAAGGTCATGACCGGCGAAACTCCAGGGTACCGGTCCCTCTGTAGGCCCGGTCGCTCCGTCCGCCAAGCCGAGCCCCGGGGCGGGGCGCGGCAGGCCGGACGAGGCCTCGTCTCACGCTTTCGTGATCCTGCCGCCCTTTATCTGAACTGAAGACACCCTAAGTCGTTAGAACCGTAACCGATGCTATGACAGTTTGGAGACTCTTTCCGATGGCCCGTCCCTTCGCCTATGCCGCCCTTGCCGCCGCGCTGCTTTCGGCACCCGCCGCCATGGCCGCGCCGGGCGTCTCTTCGACCAAGCCCGCCGACCTGCCCGCCGGCAACTATGTCCTCGACAAGACCCACGCTTCGCTGACCGCCAAGCTCAGCCACATGGGCTTCTCGGGCTACACCCTGCGCTTCACCAAGCTGGACGCCAGCTTCAGCTATGATCCCAAGACCCCGGAAGCGGCCAAGATCAGCGTCACGGTTGACCCGGCCTCGATCGACACGGCCACCGGCGGCGACGCCTTCGGTCTGAAGTTCAACAAGGAACTGGCCGGTGACGGCTGGCTGGAAGCCGCCAAGTACCCGACCATCACCTTCGTTTCGACCAAGGTCGATGTCGGTGACGGCCACAAGGGCAAGGTGACCGGTGACCTGACCTTCCACGGCGTGACCAAGCCGGTCGTGCTGGATGTCACCTTCAACGGCGTCGGCTCGGGCTTCGCGCCGGGCAGCGTCAAGACCGGCTTCTCGGCCTCGACCACGATCAAGCGTTCGGAGTTCGGCGTCGGCAAGTACGTGCCGCTGGTCGGCGACGACGTGACCCTGAACGTCGAAGTCGAATTCGACCGCAAGTAAGACGGCGGGCGGCTGTACGTCGCGCCGTTCCGTCCTAAGCTGAAGATGAGGCGGTCGCCCGCGTGGCGGCCGCCTTGTTTCGATCACTCGACGTCTGGAGAGCCCGCATGGCTGCGTCGCGGACCCGCTACACCATCGTAGCGATCGTCATTCACTGGCTGATTGCCGCCGCCATCATCTTCCAGATCATCCTGGGCTGGCGGGCCGGAGACGGGCCCAAGGGGCCGACGACGTTCGCCCTCTTCCAGCTTCACAAGTCGATCGGCATCACCATCCTGCTGCTCAGCCTGGCCCGGCTGGGCTGGCGGCTGTTCAACCCGCCACCGGCCGCCCCCGAGGGCCAGCCGAAGTGGGAAAAGACCGCTTCGCACCTCGTGCACATCGGCTTCTACGTGATCATGATCGGCCTGCCCCTGACGGGCTGGATCCTGGTCTCGGCCAGCAAGACCAACATCCCGACCCTGCTGTTCGGGACGATTCCGTGGCCGCATCTGCCGCTGATCCCGGAACTGGCCCCGGCGGCCAAGCATGTCTGGCACGAGATCGGCGAGATCGGTCATGAGGTACTGGTCAAGGTCACCTATCTGCTGCTGCTCCTGCATCTGGGGGCGGTGGCCAAGCACCAGGTGCTCGATAAGGACGGGGTGTTCGGCAACATGGCGCCCGGGGCCAGGGCGGGCCTGAAGGAGCCCCGCGCCTGGCTGGCGGCTGCCGGTCTGGTGGCGGTCATTGCCGCCGGCTATCTCTATACGCCCGCTGCCAAGCCCAAGGCGGCTCCAGCGGTGGCCGAGGCCCCCGCGCCGGTCCCCGCTGCCGCCCCTGCGGCCCCGGCCGCTCCGGAGGCCAAGCCGTCTGACCCCACAGCGGCCGCGCCCGTCGAGGCTCCGGTCCTGAAGGATCCGGTCGCCTGGACGGTGACCAAGAGCTCGACCCTGGGCTTTACCGCCACCTGGTCGGGCGAGGCCCTGGAAGGCAGCTTCACCCGCTGGACCGCCGACATCCTGTTCTCGCCTGAGGCTCTGGACCGCTCGAAACTGACCGTCAGCATCGACATGGCCTCGGCCAGGACCGGCGATGACCAGCGTGACGCCAGCCTGCCGGGCGATGATTTCTTCGCCACCGCCGCCCACCCCAAGGCCACGTTCACGGCCAGCACGTTCCGCAAGACCGGCGAGGGCAAGTATATCGCTGACGGCACTCTGGACCTGCGCGGGGTCAGGAAGCCGCTCAGCCTGCCGTTCAGCCTCAAGATCGACGGCGACACGGCCACGGCGCGCGGTGTAACCACCCTGGACCGGACCGTGTTCGGGGTTGGACAGGGCGAATGGGCGAGTACGGATCAGATCGCGGCCAAGGTGAAGGTCAGCTTCGCCCTGACCGCCAGGACGAAATAGGCGAGGCGGCCCGGGCCCTGGCGTCCGGCGGGCTGGTGCTGCTGCCGACCGAGACCGTCTATGGCCTCGGGGCCGATGCGGCCGACCCGGCGGCCGTAGCGGCGATCTTCGAGGCCAAGGGCCGGCCGCGCTTCAATCCGCTGATCGCCCATGTCGCGGATCTGGAGACGGCCGCCCGCATCGCCGTGCTGGATGAGCGGGCGATAGCTCTCGCCCGCGCCTTCTGGCCCGGCCCCCTGACGCTTGTTGCGCCGATCCGCGATCCTGCGGCCGTCTGCGACCTGGCCCGGGCCGGTCTCGACACGGTGGCGATCCGTATTCCTGGACACCCGCTGGCCCGCGCCGTGCTGGCGGCCTTCGGCGGGGCGGTGGTGGCCCCCTCGGCCAATCGCTCGGGCCGGCCCAGCCCGACCACCCATGCCGACGCGATGGGCGAGACCGGCACCCGCTGCGCCGCGACCCTGGACGGCGGCCCCTGCGCGGTCGGGCTGGAATCCACCGTCGTCGCCGTGCTCGACGGCCCGCCGCGCCTGCTGCGTCCCGGAGCCGTGACCCGCGCCCAGCTGGAGGCCGTGGTCGGTCCGCTGGCCGAAGCCGATGACGACGCCAAGCGCTCGCCCGGCCGGCTGGCCCTGCACTACGCCCCTGACGCGCCGGTCCGGATCGACGCTGCCGGGCCACAGGTCGGCGAGGCGTTTCTGGCCTTCGGGCCCTGGCCGGACGGGGAGGGCGTGTTCAATCTCAGCCCGACCGGCGACCTGGCCGAAGCGGCGGCCAACCTGTTCTCCTTCCTGCGGGCCGCCGATCGGACGAAGCCGGTCGGCATCGCGGTGGCGGCCATCCCCCTCGAGGGCCTGGGCGAGGCGATCAATGACCGGCTTAGACGCGCGGCCGGGTTCGTGGGATAGAGGCCGATGAAATTCAAGATCATGTACCTCGAGGACAAGTCCAAGGGCCTGAATGGTCCCGCGCGCATCGGGCGGGTGGGGTCGTCCAAGACCGGAGAGACCCTCTACTATGCGGGCCGCGCGTTCGAGGCCCTGCGCAATTCGGGCCTGAAGGCCAATTTCCGCGACCTGGAAACCGGCCAGCCCTTCTGGATCGCCAAGGCCCGCAAGGACGGCGGTGACCGGCTCTACAAGGGTGCCGGCGAGCCGGCGGTGATCGACGAGGACGTGCGCGAGGAATACTGGGCCAAGATCCGCGGCGTGCCCGATCCGGATCTAGGCCAGGGCTGAGCGAACGTCGGTCAGCGGAAAGTCATCGCCCTTGTACAGCAAGGGGGCGTCGAGGGACTTGGCCAGGGCGTAGGCGAAGCAGTCGCCCATGTTGAGGCCGGCCCGATGCACGCCCTTGCCCCAGCGCAGATAGGCTTGGAGAGCTTCCCGTTCGCCAACGAGGCTGGACGATACTATGTCGAGGTCGCCGAGCCAGCGATGATACTCGTCTGCTGTGAAGCGTTTTTCCCGCAGCACGAGGATAATCCCGGCCTCCATCAAATTGATGGGTGTTGCCAGCAGGGCGTCTGTTTGCGCTATGACCAGCTCGAACGATGAACGTTCGGGTTCCGCCAGCGCCATGGCCACGAGAGCGGAAGCGTCCACTACGACAGTCACAGATTATCGATCTCTGATATGCCCGTCGGCCACAGCGCATCCCATTCTGCTTTGGACACAGGAGTCGATGGTAACTTGTCCAGCCCCGTGGCGCGGCGAAACCGGTCAGTGGCCGCTCTGATTTCCTCAAGGGACTTTTTGGGGCGTTGAGTATTGTTTTCGGCCCTTAAGGCCTGGTCCAGAGCCTGGTCGATCGCTGCGGTCAGGGTGGAGCCGCGGCGTTGGGCGAGTTCGCGCACCTTGCGCTCGGTCTCGGGATTCTTGATGAAGATGCCCATGGCGGGATTCCTGCGGTATATAAACAAGTATATCCTATTTCCGATCCTTCACGAAGCCTATCCTCCACCCCCATGACCAACCCCGTTCCCGCAGACGTCGTTTCCCGCCTCAAGGCCGTGCTCGGCGAGGGCGGCTGGAGTGAGGACCCCGCGCGCCTCGAGCCCAAGCTGATAGAGTGGCGCGGACGCTGGCGGGGCCAGACCCCGCTGCTGGTCCTGCCACGCACGACCCACGAGGTCGCCGCGGTGGTCGGCATCTGCGCCGCCGACGGCGTGGCCATTACCCCGCAGGGCGGCAATACCGGCCTCGTCGCTGGCCAGATCCCGCAGGGCGAGATCCTGCTGTCGACCGAGAAGCTGCGGGCCGTGCGCGATGTCGACGGGCTGGACGATGCCATGGTGCTGGAGGCCGGTGTCACCCTGGCCCAGGCCCATGAGGAGGCGGCCAAGG
>NZ_QAII01000047.1 GCF_003060965.1 Caulobacter sp. HMWF025
CTGTCTCGTTAGATGCCCGTCCCTTAACCGACGGATAGCCCGCCGGAACGCTTTCCGCGTCCCGGCGAGTTTCGTGTTTATCGGGTCCCCACAAGGGGCTTTGAAAGCCGGAAGAACAACAACAAGGACCCGAAGCGCTTCGGCCGACAGGCACACGCTTCCATCAGAGCAGAGACTGAATGCCTACCGTCAACCAGCTCATCCGCAAACCGCGCCAGCCCAAGCCGGTCCGGAACAAGGTGCCCGCCCTGAAGGGCTGCCCCCAACGTCGTGGTGTTTGCACCCGCGTCTATACGACGACCCCGAAGAAGCCGAACTCGGCTCTGCGTAAGGTCGCCAAGGTCCGTCTGACCACCGGCATCGAAGCCGTTTGCTACATCCCGGGCGAAGGCCACAACCTGCAGGAGCACTCGGTGGTGCTCATCCGCGGCGGCCGCGTCAAGGACTTGCCCGGCGTCCGCTATCACATCCTGCGCGGCGTCCTCGACACCCAAGGTGTCAAGGATCGTAAGCAGCGTCGTTCGCTCTACGGCGCCAAGCGTCCGAAGTAAGGAAAAAGAAGAATGTCCCGCCGCCGTCGCGCCGAGAAACGCCAAGTCCTGCCGGATCCCAAGTTTGGAGATCTGATCGTCACAAAGTTCATGAACTACGTGATGTACGAGGGCAAAAAAGCCGTCGCCGAAAACATCATCTATGGTGCTTTCGACATCCTGGAAAACAAGCGCAAGGACCAGGGTCCCCTGGAAACCTTCCACTCCGCCCTGGACAACGTCGCCCCGGCGATCGAAGTCCGGTCGCGCCGCGTCGGCGGTGCCACCTATCAGGTGCCCGTGGAAGTCCGTCCGGACCGTCGTCGCGCCCTGGCCATCCGCTGGCTGGTGACCGCAGCGCGCAAGCGCGGCGAGAACACCATGACCGAGAAGCTGGCCGGTGAACTGCTCGATGCTTCCAACAACCGCGGCACCGCGGTGAAGAAGCGCGAAGACACCCACAAGATGGCTGAAGCCAACCGGGCGTTCTCGCACTACCGCTGGTAAGCTTTCTTACCAGCACTCTTTCAGGCGCGGGCGGTTTGAGATAAACCGCCCGCGCCGCACGTTTAAATGTCCCTGCCTCACGGCAGCGCTACGCAGAGCTCCATCATGGCCCGCCAGCATAAAATCGAAGACTACCGTAACTTCGGCATCATGGCGCACATCGACGCCGGAAAGACCACGACGACCGAGCGGATCCTGTACTACACGGGTAAGTCGCACAAGATCGGCGAAGTCCACGACGGCGCCGCGACCATGGACTGGATGGACCAGGAGCAGGAGCGCGGCATCACGATCACGTCGGCCGCGACGACCGCCTTCTGGCAGGAAAAGCGCCTCAACATCATCGACACCCCCGGACACGTCGACTTCACGATTGAAGTCGAGCGCAGCCTGCGCGTCCTCGACGGTGCCGTGACGGTTTTGGACGGTAACGCCGGCGTCGAGCCGCAGACCGAAACCGTCTGGCGCCAGGCCGACAAGTACCGCGTTCCGCGGATCGTCTTCGTCAACAAGATGGACAAGATCGGCGCCGACTTCGACAAGTCGGTCGAGTCGATCCGCGACCGTCTGGGTGCCAAGGCCGTTCCGATCCAGTTCCCGATCGGTTCGGAATCGAACCTGAAGGGCCTGGTCGACCTGGTCCGCATGAAGGCTGTTGTCTGGGACAACGACGCCCTGGGCGCCAACTTCCGTGACGAAGAAATCCCCGCTGACCTGATGGACAAGGCCGTTGCGGCCCGTGCCTATCTTGTCGAATGCGCCGTCGAAATGGACGACGATGCGATGGAAGCCTATCTGGGCGGCGACGAGCCCTCGGAAGCCACCATCAAGAACTGCATCCGCAAGGCCGTTCTGGCCGGTGCCTTCTATCCGATCCTCTGCGGCTCGGCCTTCAAGAACAAGGGCGTGCAGACGCTCCTGGACGCCGTCGTCGACTACCTGCCGTCGCCGCTGGACATCCCGCCGACCAAGGGCATCGACTTCAAGACCGAAGAAGAAGTCGTGCGTCGCGCCTCGGACGAGGAGCCCCTGTCGGTTCTGGCGTTCAAGATCATGGACGACCCCTTCGTTGGTTCGCTGACCTTCTGCCGCATCTATTCGGGCAAGCTGGAAACCGGCATGGGCCTGCTGAACGCCACGCGCGACAAGCGCGAGCGCGTCGGCCGGATGCTGCTCATGCACTCGAACAACCGCGAAGACATCAAGGAAGCCTATGCCGGCGACATCGTCGCCCTGGCCGGCCTGAAGGAAACCCGCACCGGTGACACCCTGTGCGATCCCCTGAAGTCGCCGGTTATCCTCGAGCGCATGGAATTCCCGGCCCCGGTTATCGAAATCGCCGTCGAGCCCAAGTCGAAGGCCGACCAGGAGAAGCTGGGCGTCGCCCTGCAGAAGCTGGCCGCCGAAGATCCGTCCTTCACCGTCTCGACCGACTTCGAAAGCGGCCAGACGATCCTGAAGGGCATGGGTGAACTGCACCTGGACATCAAGATCGACATCCTGAAGCGGACCTACAAGGTCGAAGCCAATATTGGCGCGCCGCAGGTGGCCTATCGCGAAAGCCTGGGTAAGAAGGTCGACATCGACTACACCCACAAGAAGCAGACCGGTGGTACGGGCCAGTTCGCCCGCGTCATGATCACCTTCGAGCCCGGCGAAGCCGGCTCGGGCTTCGTGTTCGAAAGCGCCATCGTCGGCGGCGCGGTGCCCAAGGAATACATCCCGGGCGTCCAGAAGGGTCTGGAGTCCGTGAAGGACAACGGCCTGCTCGCCGGCTTCCCGCTGATCGACTTCAAGGCCACCCTGACGGACGGCAAGTACCACGACGTCGACTCCAGCGTGCTGGCGTTCGAAATCGCGTCGCGCGCCGCCTTTAAGGAACTGCGCGAGAAGGGCGCTCCCAAGCTGCTCGAGCCGATCATGGCCGTCGAGGTCGTGACCCCGGAAGAGTACCTGGGTTCGGTCATCGGTGACCTGAACAGCCGTCGCGGCATGATCCAGGGTCAAGACATGCGCGGCAACGCCACGGTGGTGAATGCCTTCGTGCCGCTCGCCAACATGTTCGGTTATGTGAACACCCTGCGGGGCATGTCACAGGGCCGCGCCCAGTTCACGATGCAGTACGATCACTACGAGCCGGTGCCGCAACACGTCGCCGACGAAGTGATCAAGAAGTACGCCTAAACCCCACCCCAGATATTCCCCTTAAATTGCAGGCCCCTCTGGGGTCCGGAGCTAGAGAAAAATGGCCAAGGAAAAGTTCGAACGTAACAAGCCGCACTGCAACATCGGCACGATTGGTCACGTTGACCATGGCAAGACGACGCTGACGGCTGCGATCAC
>NZ_QAII01000048.1:0-31607 GCF_003060965.1 Caulobacter sp. HMWF025
GTTCTTGGGGTCGTAATAGCTGGCAAACGAGAAATGGTGCCTGGCCTTCAGCCAACCGTGGTCGGCGCCGCCAAGTCTGTCGAACGGTCTGCGATCGATCATGGCCTTGTCCTCTTCAAGCGTTGCGCCGGTCATCGGCGTCGCTGGGTTGAGGTGAAGATAGCGATCGGCTATCAGATCGAAATAGAAACTATTGAAACCCATTGTTTCCAAAATGAGCAAACTTCCGGATCTGGAAGGCCTGGCGATCTTTGCCAAGGTCGTTGAACTGCGCTCCTTCGCGGGAGCTGCAGACGAGCTGGGCCTGTCCAAGGCCACGGTTTCCAAGGCGGTGACCCGTCTGGAAACGCGGCTGGGCGCGCGTTTGTTCAATCGCACCTCGCGTCGCCTGGCCCTGACGGACGCCGGCCAGTCGCTGGCCGAGCCGGCCACGGGGGTTCTGGCCCAGGCCGAGGCCGCCGAGAGTGCGGCCCTGGCCCAGTCTTCGACGCCCCGGGGCCTGGTTCGGCTGGCGGCCCCGATGTCGTTTGGCCTGTCGGACGTGGCGCCGGTGCTGCCCGGCTTTATGGCGGCCTATCCGGAGGTTTCTGTCGATCTGCACCTCAGTGATGCGACGGTGGACCTGATCGGGATGGGGTTTGATGCCGCCCTGCGGATCGCGGATCTGCCGGACTCGTCGCTGGTCGCCCGGCGGCTGCGGGCCGTGAAGCGCTATCTCGTGGCCTCGCCGGCCTATCTGGACCGTCGTGGTCGCCCGACCCATCCGGGCCAACTCGCCGAGCACTGCTGCCTCGGCTACGCCTACCTGCCGACGCCCGATACCTGGCGGTTTGTCAGAGGGGACGGCGAAGAAGTGTCGGTGCGGCCGGCCGGGGCCCTGCGGGCCAATAATGCCGATGCCCTGATGCCGGCCCTGCTGGCGGGCCTGGGTCTGGCGGTCCTGCCGGACTTCATCGCCGGAGCCGCGATTGCGGGCGGCCGTCTGGAAGCGGTCATGCCCGACTGGAGCCCGCCGCCGATTGCCCTGCATCTGGTTACCCCGCCGGGCGGGCCCAGGCCGGCCCGGGTTGAGGCGCTGACAGCCTATCTGGCGTCGGCTCTCGGGAGTCGCGGACTCTAGTTCGGCCCTGAAAGGCGGGTGTATCCGGGGAGAGGATTGGACCGCCCGCCCTGGTTCGGGGGGCGTCGCACGGCGGGCGGTCACGCAGACACCGGTCGGGGGGATGATCCGGGTCCGCTGTTACAATGCTCCAGGGGCAGACCGGTTCCGCCCCGGACGGGGTGCCGCGTGAACGCGTGCGATCAGAGGCTTTCGACCTGGGTTGGTGTCAGGGCTCCGACCTGGGCCGGCGTCATGGCCGCCAGATTTGTCTCCGACAGCCAGTTCAGCTGGTTGATGGTCAGGCCGGGGATCTGGGTGATCGTCAGATAGCCGATCTGGGTGGTGCTGAGGCTGTCGATGACCGTTGTCGACAGTGACCCCACCTGGCTGGCGCTGAGCCCAGCGACCTGGGTCGCATCCAGGGTCGAGAAGGCCTCCGTGCCGAGGCTGCGCAGCTGGAACGACGTCAGGCCGCGCAGGGCGGTCGGAGTCAGGGCGGTGAGCTGGGACGTGTCGAGGGCGGCGAGATTGGTCACCG
The DNA here is from genome assembly GCF_003060965.1 of Caulobacter sp. HMWF025. Classification (GTDB taxonomy): domain Bacteria; phylum Pseudomonadota; class Alphaproteobacteria; order Caulobacterales; family Caulobacteraceae; genus Caulobacter. Next base: position 1,641 of record NZ_QAII01000048.1, read on the forward strand.
ACAGTCCGGCCAGTTGGGTCGGGGCCAGGGCAGTCACCTGCGTCGTCGTCAGCTCTCCAATATCCGTAACTGACAGACTTGCCAGCTGGCGGGCCGTAAGTCCGGCAATCTGGCTCTGGCTCAGGCCCCCGAAGCGCGAGGCGGACAGGCTTGACAGGGCGCCGGGCGAGAGCCCGCCGACCTGCTGGGCCGAGAGTTGCGTCAGGCGGGTGCTACTGAATTCCTCGACATCCGTCGTCGTCAGTCCGCCCATCTGGCTCACCGTCAGGGCGGCCAACTGGCTGGTCGAGAGCCCTTCGATCTGGGTCGCGGTCAGGGCGTTGATGTTGGTGGTCGTCAGGCCGCTGAGCTGGGTCGGTGTGAGCAGGGCGACCTGGGTTGCGGTGAACTCAGCGAAGTCCGTGGCGCTCAGGCCCTGCATCTGCTCCAGCGTGAAACCGGCGATCTGGGCGGGGGTCAGGGCCGTGACCTGGGTGGCGGTCAGGGCCGACACGTTCGTGGCCGTGAGGCCCGAAAGCTGGGTCGAAGACAGGCTGGTGACCTGGGTGTCGTTCAGACTGGCGAACTGGCCGGCCGTCAGGGCCCCGGTCTGGGCAGCGGAGAGGGTTTCAAGCTGGGTCGAGGCCAGTCCGCCGACCTGGGTACTGGTCAGCCCGCCGACCTGGCTGACTGTCAGGCTGCGCACCTGGGCCGGGGACAGGACCCGCACCTGGGGATCGCTCAGGGCGGACACGACACTGGCCGACAGGGCGGCGACCTGGGTCGGGGTCAAGGCCGCGACCTGGCTGGTGGAGAGCTCGGCCAGATCCCCGGCGGTCAGGACCGCCATATGGCCCGCCGTCAGGCCCTCGAGCTGGCTCGCCTCTAGCGAGGCGATCTGGGTGGCATTGAGCGACGAGAAACCGGCGGCGGACAGGGCGGCGATCTGGGTGGCGGCCAGCACGTCCAGCCGGCCGGCATCCAGCGTGGCCAGCTGGGTGGAGGTCAGGGCCCCGACCGCGGACTCGCTGAAGGCCGCCAACTGGGCGGCGTCGAACACGATGGCGGCCCCGAAGTTCGGAACCTGGGTCGCGGCCAGACCCCGGGCCTGGGTGCTCGACAGGGCGTGGACCTGGGTGGCGTCCAGGACAGCAATCCCGGTCGCATTGATCGCGCCGATCTGGGTGGAGTCGAGCGTCTCGAGTTTGGTCGTGGAGAGGTCGTCGAAGATCCGACCCGGCAGGGCGGCGATCTGCGTGGCCGAGAGGTAGGAGATCGGCAATGGGTTCACCCTGGACGACGGCAAACGTTAACCAGATTCCGAAGTTAGGTCCACGCGACCGGTTGGCTCAGCCGGCGCGCATGGTCCAGAGGTCCAGATTCCGCTCGCGCCCGATCAGGGCCAGGCCCGAGGCGATCGACTCGAACTCGCCGCCGCTCTCGACCCGCTCCGGCGCAAAGCGGCGCAGGAAGATGTCGCGCACGGCCGGGACGAACGAGGTTCCGCCGGTCAGGAAGACGCGGTCCACGGCCTCGGGGGCAAGGTTGGCGCGGGCCAGGGCCTGGTCGACAGCGGTCTCGATGGCGGTCAGTTCGGGCGCGATCCAGCCCTCGAACGTCGACCGCTCGACCTCGTGTTCGATCAGGATCGATCCGGCGGCAAAGCGGAAGGTGGCCCGGGTCTGGGCCGATAGCGCTTCTTTCAGGGCTGACACCGAACGGTAGAGGGCATAGCCGTGATTGTCGTCCAGCACCTCGATCAGGCGGCTGATCTTGTCTGGCTCCATGGCCGTCTTTTCCAGCCCGCGGATGTCGCGCATGTCGCGGGAGGCGCGCAGCAGGGCCAGCTGGTCCCAGCGCGCAAAGGCCGTGTAGTAGCGCTGCGGGATCGGCAGACGGTTGTCGAAGGCCCGGTACAGCGAGCCCTTGCCGAGGGCCGGCGAGACCAACTGATCGATGATCCGGTAGTCGAAGGCGTCACCGGCCACCCCGACCCCGGAATGGCTGAGCGGGGTCGAACGCAGGGTGCCGTCGGCCTCGCGCTCGAAGCGGACGAGCGAAAAGTCGCTGGTGCCGCCGCCGAAGTCGGCGACCAGCACGGTGGCGTCCTGTTTCAGCTGGCGGGCAAAGAAGAAAGCCGCCCCGACCGGCTCGTAGGCGTAGCGGATATCGGTAAAGCCCAGCCGGGCAAAGGCGGCGTCATAGCGCTGCAGGGCCAGGTGCTCGTCGGGATTGCCGCCGGCGAAGGTCACCGGCCGGCCGACCACGACGCGGGGCGGCAGGGTCGAAAGCGCGGCCCCAGCGTGTTCGCGCACCTTCAACAGGAAGGCCGCCAGCAGGTCCTCGAACAGGTAGCGCTTGTTGAGGATGCGGGTTTCGGTGAAGGCCGCGCTGGCGGCAAAGCTCTTGAACGACTGGATGAAGCGCGTTTCCAGCGGATCTTCCAGATAGGCCTCGATCGCCCAGGGGCCGGCCTCGATGACCCGCTCGTTGGCCTCGCCGCCCTGGCCGAGCAGGTTGTGGAAGCTCAAGGCCGAGCGGAAGGCGAAGAGATCACCCTCACCGGTCGGGAAGCGGACCAGCTGCGCCGAGCCGTCACCCCCGGTCATCGAGATGACGGTGTTGGTGGTGCCGAAATCGATGCCGATCGTCGGCGGGACGACGGACGTCATGGGGCGGGCCAGTCTGCTGCAGCGGGGGGCGTGGGTGTTAGCGCCTGTGACCGGCCGGTTCAAGGGTGCTGATGGTCCCGGCTCGATTGACTCCCGTCGCCGCCTCCTGTCGAACGGGCGCAGCAGCAGGGAAGGTCAGTCTTGGAACAGTTCGACGTCGTCATCATCGGAGCGGGTGCCGCGGGCATGATGTGCGCCATCGAGGCGGGCAAGCGTGGCCGCTCGGTTCTGGTGGTCGATCATGCCAAGGCCCCGGGCGAGAAGATCCGCATCAGCGGCGGCGGCCGCTGCAACTTCACCAATATCCATGCGACGGCGGCCAACTTCCTGTCGGCCAATCCCAAGTTCTGCGTCTCGGCCCTGCGACGCTACCGGCCCCGCGACTTCATCGCCCTGGTCGAGAAACACGCCATAGCCTATCACGAGAAGACCCTGGGCCAGCTGTTCTGTGACGGCTCGGCCATGCAGATCATCACCATGCTGCTGACCGAAATGAAGGCTGCCGGCTGCGAACTGCGGCTGGAGACTTCGGTTGAAAGCCTTGAACGCGACGGCGAGGGCTTTCTGCTGGCTCTCTCGGGTCGCGATGTGCGCTGCCAGTCGCTGGTGGTGGCCTGTGGCGGCAAGTCGATCCCGAAGATGGGCGCGACCGGCTTCGGTTACGACATCGCCCGGCAGTTCGGCCTCGGCGTCGTCGAGACCCGTCCGGCGCTGGTGCCCCTGACCTTCGAGGTCAAGGCCCTGGAGCGGCTGACGCCGCTGTCGGGTGTGGCCCTGGACGCGGTCGTCCACCATGGCAAGACGAAGTTCCGCGAAGGCATGCTGTTCACCCATCGCGGGCTGTCGGGCCCATCTATCCTGCAGATCTCGTCTTACTGGCGTGAGGGCGACGAGATCCGCGTCGACATGGCCCCCGGCGTCGACGCCCTTGCCGCCCTCAAGACGGCCCGCACGACCACACCGCGCCGGTCGGTTTCGACGGTGATGGCAACCCTGCTGCCGCAGCGGGTGGCCCAGATCGTTTCGGACGATGAGGGGGCCCAGGGCAATATCGCCGACTGTTCGGACAAGGTGCTGGGGCGGCTGGCCACGGCGGTCAATGCCTGGACCTTCAAGCCTGTCGGCTCGGAAGGCTATCGGACGGCCGAGGTGACGCTGGGCGGGGTCGACACCAATGATCTCGATTCCCGCACCCTGCAGGCCAAGGCGGTGCCTGGCCTGTTCTTCATCGGCGAAGTCGTGGATGTGACCGGCTGGCTGGGCGGCTTCAATTTCCAGTGGGCCTGGGCCTCGGGCTGGTCAGCGGGTCAGTCGGTCTAAGACAAACAACTCTGGATCAAATTGCTTGTCATCCCGGCCGCAGCGAAGCGGAGCGCCGGGACCCAGGCGCCGCTGCAGTGCGGTTGCCCCTGGGTCCCGGACAGCCTCTGCGAGGCTTCCGGGATGACAAGGTTTTTGGGTCTGACGATCAGATCGTCGATATCTACTTCTTCTTGAACGGCTTACCGGCCGGCTTGCCGCCGTCGAAGCCCTTGGCCTTGAAGGGCTTGGGACCCTTGAACGGCTTGGCGGGCCCGTCGCCGCGCGGCTTGGGCGAATAGGAGGTCTGCGGACCCGAAGCCTTGTCGCCGAACGCCTTGGGGGCACCGCTACGCGGCTTGAAGTCGCGCTTGGGGCCGTCGTCGCGGCCCTCGGTGCGGGGCTTGTAGGCGCGCTTTGCGCCGCCTTCGGCGTCGGCCGGCGAGTAGGGGCGCGGGGCGTCGTCACGGGGCGCGCGGGGCTTGAAGTCGCGCGGAGCATCGTCCCGCTTGAACTCGCTACGCGGCTTGAACTCGCGCGGCGCGGCGTTGTCGCGATCACGAGCAGGCCGGGCCTTGTAGTCGCCCTTGGGCTCCTCGCCCTTGCCATAGGGCTTGGCGGTGCTGAAGCCGTCATCGCTGTAGGCGGCCGGACGCGGCGTATGATCGCGCGAGCCCGGGGCGTTGGCGCGCGGCGAGCGCGGAGCCTCATCGCGCGGGGGGCGCGGCTTGAACTCGCGCGGCGCGTCGTTGTCGCGCGGTCCATTTTCGCGGGGGGCACGCGGGGCGAAATCCTTGCGCGGACCGCTGCTGTCGCGGGCGGCTGGAGCCGCCGTCGGCGTGATGGCGACGTCGTCACGGACCGTGGCCTGAACCGCTGCGCCGAACTTCACTGCGGCCTCGGCCGAGATCTCGAACTTGGTGTCGTAGTCGAAGATCCGGATAGAGCCGATGTCCTTCTTGGTCACGTGGCCCAGGCGGCAGATCAGCGGGATCAGCCATTTGGGGTCGGCGTTGTTGCGGCGACCGGTGTTGAGGCGGAACCATTCGGCACCGCTCATGTCGCTGCGCGGCTCGCGCTCGGGACGGTCTCCACCGAAGTCGCGTTCGCCGCCGAATTCGCGGGGTTCGCGCGGCTCGCGGCTGCGCGGACCCGGATCGGCGCCGTGGCGCGGGTCGTCATAGATCTCTTCTGGTGCCGGCAGTTTGGCGCGGCGGGTGCGGATCAGGGCCGAGGCCAGTTCCAGCGGCGTGCGCTTTTCCAGCATCACTTCGGCCAGGGCGGTGTCTTCCTCGGTCGACGCCTCGGCGAAGATCGGATCGTCCAGCAGGCGCTCGGTGTCCTTGATGCGGATCTCGTCGGCGGTCGGGGCGCCGCCCCAGTGGCCTTCGACGCCGGCGGCCATCAGCAGCTGTTCGGCCTTGCGACGGCGGGTATAGGGCACGACCAGGGCGCTGACGCCCTTCTTGCCGGCCCGACCGGTGCGGCCCGAACGGTGCAGCAGGGTGGCCTTGTTGACCGGCAGTTCGGCGTGGATGACCAGGCCGAGGTCCGGCAGGTCCAGACCGCGGGCGGCGACGTCGGTGGCGACGCAGACGCGGGCGTGGCCGTCGCGCAGGGCTTGCAGGGCGTCAGCGCGTTCGCGCTGGCTCAGCTCGCCCGACAGGCCGACGACGGCGAAGCCGCGCTCGCGCAGCTTGGAGTGCATGGCGCGGACGCTTTCGCGGGTGTTGCAGAACACCAGGGCGCCGGGGCTTTCGAAATAGCGCAGCAGGTTGACGATCGCGTGCTCGATCTCATTGGGCGCGACGCGCACGGCACGATACTCGATGTCGCGGTGCGGTTCGTTGCGGCCGACGGTGTCGATGCGCAGGGCGTCGTTCTGATAGCTCTTGGCCAGCTGAATGATGTCGCGGGCCAGGGTCGCTGAGAACAGCAGGGTGCGGCGTTCGGCCGGCGCGGCGTCGAGGATGAACTCGAGGTCCTCGCGGAAGCCCATGTCGAGCATTTCGTCGGCTTCGTCGAGGACGGCGACCTTCAGCTCGGAAAGGTCCAGGTGACCGCGCTCGATATGGTCGCGCAGGCGGCCCGGCGTACCCACCACGATATGGGCCCCGAAGTTCAGGGCGCGCTGTTCGCGGCGGGCGTCCATGCCGCCGACGCAGTTGACGACGACGGCCTTGGCTTCGGCATAGAGCCAGGCCAGCTCGCGATTGACCTGGATGGCCAGCTCGCGGGTCGGGGCGATGACCAGGCACATCGGCGCAGCGGCCTTGCCGAAGGTCTCCTCATCACCCAGCAGGGTGGTGGCGGCGGCGAGGCCGAAGGCCACGGTCTTGCCGGAACCGGTCTGGGCGCTGACCAGCAGGTCGCGGCCTTCGGCATCGGCTTCCAGCACGGCGGCCTGGACGGGGGTGGGCTCAAGGTAACCCTGAGCAGCAAGAGCCCGCTCAAGAGCGGGGTGGGAGGCGGGGAAGGGCATAGTGGTCCAATTCGGTTCAAGCGGACGGCACACACACACGTGCGGCCCGCGCCACGACCAAATACGACCCCCAAATGGACCGTGTTCTTGGTCTTTTCTCGTGAAATTTGGACCCTCTCGGGCGCTCTGCCATAAAGGCCAGGGCGAAAAGAGGTCCAATGGACCGCCTTAGGAGGCTAAATCGGTCGGGATTGCAAGGGCAGCGGGGAAATTCCCGCCAGGTGCGACCAATTGGCCTCAGGGCGCGTTCGCGGGCGTGAGGGCCGGACCGGTCGCCCCCACGCCCGCCGGATGGCGGGTTTGCAACCGCTCAGGCGCGTGCCGGCGCCGTGGACAGCTCGCGCGAGACGACCGCCGAGAAGGCGGCCAGGGCACCCAGAACCAGCAGGAACAGCGCCTCGGCGATGCCGGGGGCAAGGACCGTTAGCGAGGGCACGGCAGGGCTGTTGGCGATCCCGACAGTGCCCGCCAGCAGGGTGAACAGGGCACCGGCCATCGCCAGCAGGGGCGCGCCCTTGGCCACGGCGTTCAAGAGGCGTGTGCGCCGAAGTCCGGCCAGGACCGGGGCCAGCAGGATGGCCAGCACCAGCAGGGCCAGGATCAGCTGGATCGGTGTGGCTGCGGCCCCGAAGATCCCGCCGACCGACATGCGCGGGGTTCGGGTCGCCGCCAGCGCCGGGGACGCCATGGGAAGCAAGGTGAGGGTGATCAGGGCGATGCGGGACATAATGGGCTCCGTGAAAGTTACGGGCGTAAGATTGATCGAGGAATTTAGATTTGTAAATCCAAATCTGATGCCGATGGGCCGGCGCCGCAGGCCCCCTCCTGACCGGCTTTCGCCGGTCGTCCGCCCCCAGCGGGGGCGGATGAGATCCTCTTCCCCCTCCGGGGGAAGACGGTCGCGAAGCGACCCGTAGGGGGCAAGTGGGGGATAGATCTCGATACCCCCTACTTGTCATCCCGGCCGGACCCCGGCGAAGGCCGGGGGGAGAGCCGGGACCCAGGGGCAACCGCAGTGCGCCGACCCCTGGGTCCCGGCGCTCCCGCCCTCCGGGCGTCCGGCCGGGATGACAAGGATTTTGGGCGTTAGAGAACGGGGATCCAGTCCGCTCAATCCCCGCAACCCCTCAGACAAAAGCCTTCTAATTCAACCCCTTACAAAAATCTCCATCGCGCCAATCCGACGCACTCAAATCCCCCCGCATAATCATCCCACCAGATCGCACGGGAAGGGCGCACGTACGGCGACCGTTGCGGCGGTCTGGGGTGGTCGAGCGGGCAGCGTCCCGGCGGCCGTCACCTGGGGCCTCGGGCGCCCGGTTTGCGAGACGTGGCCTGTCCCTCCAGGGAAGGCGGGCATTTCGGATCGGGGTTTGGGATCAGTTCCCCGGGCGGCGGTCCGGCGGACACGCAACAGGTCCGGGCTGAAATCGCCCGGACGGTCTGGACGGGGTCGCTTCCCCTCCACCCGTCGGGGGCCGAAATCGGGAGCGGGTTAAAACCCCGCGTCCCGAAGGCTCACCGGATAACGGACTACGCGGAGCGTCTGAACTTCGTCGAAACGGTACTTCTAAACACTCACATCCGGGCGAGGCCCGGACGCTCCGCAGCCCTTCCCACACCTTCAGCGGTCAAACCGCGTGAGGCGGCGAAGTCGCGCCTGATGCCCTGGCGTCCCCCTTACCGTTCAGGTCGCCGCTTCCTGAAGACGCGGATCGCCGTCAGACGTCGAGATCCGCCGTGGCGAACTGGGCATTGTCCTGGATGAAGCGGAAGCGCAGCTCGGGTTTGCGGCCCATCAGGGTCTCGACCAGGTCTTCGACCTCTTCCTCGGAGCGGGGCAGGGTTATCTTGGCCAGGGTGCGCACCGCCGGATCCATCGTGGTCTCCTTCAGCTGCGCGGCCATCATCTCGCCCAGACCCTTGAAGCGGCCGATCTCGGGCTTCTTGTTCTTGAAGGTTGTCGCGAGAAGTTCGTCCTTGTGGGCGTCGTCGCGGGCATATTCGGTCTTGCCGCCATGGCTGATCCGGTAGAGCGGTGGCAGGGCCAGGAACAGGTGCCCGCCCCGGATCAGGTTGGGCATGGTGCGATAGAAGAAGGTGATCAGCAGCGAGGCGATGTGGGCCCCGTCGACGTCGGCGTCGGTCATGATGATGATCCGCTCATAGCGCAGATCTTCCTCGCGATACCGGTTGCCGGGCTGGGCCCCAAGGGCCAGCATCAGGTCGGACAGCTCCTTGTTGGCGGTGAACTTGTCACCGCTGGCCGAGGCCACATTGAGGATCTTGCCCCGCAGCGGCAGGATCGCCTGGTTCTTGCGGTTGCGGGCCTGCTTGGCCGAGCCACCGGCGCTGTCGCCTTCGACGATGAACAGTTCGGCCCCGTCCACCGCACCACCGGCACAGTCGGCCAGCTTGCCCGGCAGTCGCAGCTTGCGGGTCGCCGAGGCGCGGCTGACTTCCTTGTCCTTGCGGCGCTTGAGCCGCTCCTCGGCCCGCTCGATGACGAAGTCGAGCAGGGCCTGTGCGGTCTTGGGTGACCCCGTCAGCCAGTGGTCGAACGGGTCGCGCAGGGCGGCTTCGACGAAACGCTGGGCCTCGGTCGAGGAGAGCTTTTCCTTGGTCTGGCCCTGGAATTCCGGGTTCTTGATGAACACCGAGATCAGGGCCCCGGCCTGGGCGATGACGTCGTCGGCCGTGATGATCGCGGCGCGCTTTTCGCCCTTCAGTTCGGCATAGGCCTTGAGGCCCCGCGTCAGGGCCGCCCGCAGACCGCTCTCGTGGGTGCCGCCCTCGGGGGTCGGCACGGTGTTGCAGTACGACTGCATGAAGCCGTCATGCTCGCCGAAACCGCGTGGCGTCCAGGCGATGGCCCATTCGACGGCCCCGGCCTCGCCCTGGCGCTCGATGCGACCCGAGAAACTCTCGGGGGTGACCATTTCCAGGCCCTTGGTGCGCTCGGCCAGGAAGTCGGCCAGACCATTGGGGAAGTGGAAGGTGGCCTCGGGCGGCGTCTGGTCGTGGATCCTTTCCGGCGCGCAGGTCCATTTGATCTGTACGCCCCGGAACAGATAGGCCTTGGAACGGGCCATGCGGTAGAGGCGGGCCGGCTTGAAGCCGCAGCCCTCACCGAAGATCTGGTCGTCAGGCTTGAAGCGCACCATGGTGCCGCGCTTGCGGCTGGGACCGATCTTCTCGACCGGACCCAGCGGCTTGCCGCGCGAGAACACCTGCAGGTGCTCGAAGCCGTCGCGCCAGACCGTGACCTCGACCAGTTCCGACAGGGCGTTGACCACCGAGGCCCCGACCCCGTGCAGGCCGCCAGAGGTCTCATAGGCCTTGCCGCTGAATTTCCCGCCGGCGTGCAGGACGGTCATGATCACTTCCAGGGCCGACTTGCCCGGATGCTTGGGGTGCGGATCGACCGGCATGCCCCGGCCGTCGTCCCGGACCGAAAGGAAGCCCTCGGCGTCGAGCCTGACTTCGATGGTCTTGGCGAAACCGGCCACGGCCTCGTCCATCGAGTTGTCCAGCACCTCGGCGAACAGATGGTGCATGGCCCGCTCGTCGGTGCCGCCGATGTACATGCCCGGCCGCATCCGGACGGGTTCGAGGCCCTCAAGGACTTCGATCGAACTGGCGTCATAAGTCCCTGAAGACGACGGCGCAGCGGGCGCAGCGGGCGCGGCGGCAGCCGGAGCAGGCACCGGGCGCGGTTCGGGAACCGGAGGCGACGCCGGCGGAGCCTTGGCGGGTTCCGCGTCGCCGAACAGCGGGAACAGGGATTCGGAGTCGTCTTTAGTGGACATTACGGGAACATGCGTCGATTCGGTGGGAAGCTCCGTATGGGCTTCAGACCGGTCGCTGAAAAGAGGCGTATCGCCGCGTCATCAGGGAAAGCTGGGGAGCAGTGCGATCTGCACCCTCCGAACGCGATGCATCCGGAGGGCGCAAAGGCCCGGCCCTAGCGATAGGCCGGCGGCAGGCCGTTGTCCGGCGCGGCATAGCGGTCGCGCAACTGGGTCTGGCGGCTGTCGCGCGGCTGCTCGACGCCGCCGATGAACACCTTGTCGGCCCAGCTGGTGGTTTCCAGCGGATCGCCGGTCCACAGCACCACATCGGCGGTCTTGCCGACCTCCAGCGAGCCGATCCGGTCGGCCTGTCCCCAGATTTTCGCGGGAGCCAGGGTCACCGAGGCAAGCCCCGCCGCATAGGGCAGGCCATTGGCGACAGCCAGACCGGCATTCAGCCGCTCCTGGCGCAGGTTGTTGAAGTCACGCGAGCCATTGATCGCCACGGTCACGCCGGCCGCATGCAGGCGGGCGGCATTGTCGAGCCGCGAGCCGATCGTCTCGAAGCTCTCGGGCAGGTCTGCCTGGGAATCAAGGATCACGGGAACGCCGGCCTTGGCGATCTCCGGGGCCACGACCCAGCCTTCCTCGGCCCCTTCGAGGATGATCCGGATCTTCTCGTCAGCCGCCAGCTTAAGGGCCAGGCGGATGTCGGAGGCGCGGTGAACGCGAACCAGCAGCGGGGTCTTGCCCTGCACGACCGGAACCAGGGCCGTCAGGTCGAGGCGCGAGAGACCGAACTCGCGGGTCGCGCCCTGCTCGAAAGCCGCGCGGTTGCGGGCAAAGGCGCGGGCATCTTCAAGGGCCGACTTGATCAGCACGATCGAGGCCCCGCGCGAACCGCCCGCCGCGCGGGCTCCGGATTCGCCCAGCGACACCGTGACGGCCAGTCTGGAGCCTTCGACCAGATCCGTATCACCGGCCTGCAGACGGACGAAGGCCGCTTGACCGCCGAACAGCGGCGGGTCGCCCGCGCCGGCGGCTCCGGCCGTCATGTCCTCGACCACACCGTCGTCTGCATGCTCGTGCGCGCCGCCGCCAGCCCCCGAGAGGACGGGCGTCACGGCCGAGGCGGTAATGCCGCCGTCGCGGGCCAGGCCGATCATCGCCGAGGCCGGGTTGACGCTGTAGGCGATATCGAAGGCGGCCGAGAGGGCCGAGCCGGTGCCGTCGTCGCGAGTCTCGCGGACGCCACTGACTTCAGACGCCGTCAGGTTGGACGAGGGCGCGATCAGGCCGGGCGTAATCACCCCGCCCTTGGCGTCGATCACCGTAGCGCCGGCAGGAGGCGCGATCCCGGCCCCGAGGGCTGCGATCTTGCCGTCCTTCAGGACGATGGTACCCGACGGGATGGCCGGGCCGCTGACCGGCTCGATGCGGGCATTGGTAATGGCGATGGTCTGGGCCATGGCCGGAGCCGCGAGGGCGGCGCAGGCGACGCCTGCGAGAAGGAAGGACCGGATCATCAGTTGAACGCTCCCTGGCCGGTTTGGCCAAGCTCGAAGTCGGACTTGGGCTGGTACTTCGGATCATGACGGTCATAGGTCAGGGCCCCGTCCACATAGACCTGCTCGGCCTGGGCGTAGACGCTGAACGGGTCGCGGCTCCAGAGCACGAGGTCGGCCGCCTTGCCGGGTTCGATCGAGCCGGTCTTGTCGCCGATCCCCATGGCCTTGGCCGGGTTGGCGGTGATCCACTTGATCGCCTCGGCCCGGCTGATGCCGTAGCCGAGCCTGTTGCCGGCCGTCATGGCGATGGCGGCTTCCTGGTTCAGGCGCTGGGTCATGATCGGGTCATCGGAGTGGATGACCACGCAGGCCCCGGCCTTCCAGAGCAGCGCGGCATTGGCGTCAATGCCGTCCAGGCTCTCCATCTTGAAGCCGGTCCAAGAGGCCCAGGTGGCCGAGCAGATGTCTTCCTTGGCCAGCAGAGCCCCGATCTTGTAGGACTCGATGGCGTGGTGGAACATGGTGATCTTGTAGCCAAACTCCCGGGCGATATCGATCATCACGGCTTCTTCGTCGGCCCGGTAGCAGTGGTTCTGCACCAGGATCTCGCCCTTCAGCACGCCGCTCAGCGTATCGAGCTGCAGGTCGCGCTTGGGGGCATCAGCCTTTTCGCCCTTCTGGACCTTGGCGCGATAGTCGTCCCACTTGCGGGTATAGTCGGCGGCGTCGATCCAGGCCTTGCGGAAGCCGGCGACGTTGCCCATCGCGGTCGACGGAGAACGGCCCTTGCCGCCATAGACGCGCTTGGGGTTCTCGCCGCAGGCCATCTTCAGGCCGTAGGGCGCGCCGGGGAACTTCATGCCCTGCATGGTCAGGGACGGCACGTTCTTCAGGGTCACCGAGCGCCCACCGAACAGGTTGGCCGACCCCGGCAGGATCTGGAGCGTGGTCACGCCGCCGGCCCGGGCCCGGTTGAAGCCCGGATCCTGCGGCCAGACCGAATGCTCGGACCAGACCTGGGCGGTGTTGGGATCGGTGGCTTCATTGCCGTCCGACCGGGCGGAGACGCCGGGTGACGGATAGACCCCCAGATGGCTGTGGGCGTCGATGATCCCGGGCGTGATCCACTTGCCCTTGGCGTCGACGACCGCTGTGTCGGCGGGCACGGCCGTGCCGGGACCGCCGATCGCCGTGATCTTGCCGCCGGACACGACGACGACGCCGTTGTCGATCTGCTGGCCCGTAGCCGTCAGGATCGTTGCGCCGACAAAGGCGGTCGGGCGTGAGGGCAGGGGGGCATAGGTCGACGGGAAGCCCGTGGACGCTGCACCGTCCAGGCCCTTGGGCAAAGGCTTGGCCTCGACCTTTTCAACGGGCTTGGCGGCGGCTGCCGCGCCGGGCTTGCTGCCTGTGCCCGTTGTCGTCGCGCAGGCGGTGAGCCCCAGCGCGAGCACGCCGACGGCCGCAGCCGTGTAACGCCATCCTGTCATGAAAAACCCCGACTCTCGAAGAGGCGGGAAGGACAAACGAAAAACCGGCGTCCGGCAAGCGAAACAACACCCTGGATTGACCGGTTCGGGAAAATGTCTCTCCCGACGCCGGCATGAAAAAGGGCCGTGGATTGCGCCACGGCCCTTCCGTCATTCAAACCCTGGAGGGTCTGTTACATCTTCACGTTCAGCGAGACGCCGATCACGCGCGGCTCGTTGACGAAGCCGGTGTTGTTGTTGAAGTCGATCGCGCCCTTGAGGTTGTCCTCGTCGGTGATGTTGCGCGCGAACAGGGCCGCTTCCCAGGCACCGTCCAGCTTTGCGTAGCCGAGCTTCAGGCCGCCTTCGAAGTCGCCCTTGCTGTAGAACTCCTTCGATTCATAGAGGAAGAAGTTGGTCAGGCCCTGCTTCTTCCAGTCCGTGAAGGCGAACAGTTCGCCGTCCGTGCCGAACGGCACAGCGTAGCGGGCCGTGAAGTCCAGGGTGTATTCCGGGGCATTCGGGAACGGGTTGCCGTTGACCAGGGCCTTGCCGGTGCCGTTCAGCGGGTCGGTCAGGGTGCACTGGGCGCAGCCGGCGACCGCCAGGGTGCTGTCCTTGATCTTCGTCTTGTTCAGGCTGTAGCCGCCGGTGAGGGTCAGGTTCTCATTGACCACAAACTCGCCGTCCACCTCGAGGCCGTAGGCCTCGCCCTTCTTGGCATTGATCAGGCGGTTCGAGTTGGAGCCACCGCCGACGGCGCTGAACTGCGGATCGTCGATCGTGTAGGTGAAGACCGCGCCGTTCAGGCGAACCCGGCGATCGAGCAGCTCGCTCTTCAGGCCCAGTTCGTAGGACATGATGGTTTCCGACTTCGCGGCCGAGGCCGGCGAGAAGAAGGCGATGTCACGGCCCTGGATCGACGGACCACGGAAGCCCGAGGCCACTTTACCGTAGACGCTGACGTCATCATTGAGCGCGTAGAAGGCGCTCAGGTCCCAGCTGACCTTCTCGTCCGAGACCGAAACCGGCGCGGCCTTGTTCGGGCCCGAAATGACCTTGAGGTCCTTTTCGTCGCTGGTGTAGCGCAGGCCACCCGTCAGGGTCAGGGCGTCAGTCGCCTTGTACGAGGCCTGTCCGAAGATGGCCCAAGCCTGGTTGCTCTGCTCGAGCGTGGTGGCCGGCGCGAAGCCCGGGTCGGTGCGGATCTGATAGCTGGTGTCGAAATAGAAGGCTCCGACCTGCCAGCTCAGCGGGCCATCGGCGTTGCTGGCGAGGCGGATTTCCTGGGTGAACTGGTCAAGCTGCTTGATGCCGTCCGTGGTGTCCGACGGGAACGGGATGAAGCCCGGACCGGTGACCATGTTGCCACCGTCGATGTCGCCGCGGCTGGAGCCGTCGGTGCTTTCGTGGGCGGTGATCGAGGTCAGGGTCGCGGCACCGAAGTCGTAGTCGACCTTGGCCGAGGCACCCCAGCCGTCATAGGCCTGCGGGTTGTTGGCACCGCCGTCGAAATAGACCGTCTTGCGGTCATAGTTGCGGTTCAGCCGGTTGGAACCCTTGGTCAGGATGTTGGCGCGGAAGACCGCAGCGGTGCCTTCCAGATCGCGACCGTGGATGTTGAACAGGGCGCTCAGCTTTTCGGTCGGCGTGAACAGGACCTGCAGGCGTGCAGCCTTTTCATCAAAGCCGCCAAGGGCGTCATTCTGCTTCGTGAAGGCGTTGTTGATCCAGTTGTCGCGGTGCTGAACCAGCAGCGAGGCACGGGCCGAAACCTTGCCGGGGACCAGGGCGCCGCCGACGCCGCCATCGAAGGTCATGGTGTTGAAGCTGCCATAGGTGGCGGCTGCACGGGCCTTGAACTCTTCGCTCGGCTTGACCGTGTCGAACTTCACGATGCCGGCCGTGGTGTTGCGGCCGAACAGGGTTCCTTGCGGGCCGCGCAGGACTTCGACCTGTTCAAGGTCATAGATCGGCGAGCTTTTCAGCACGACGTTCTCAAGAACGACTTCGTCCTGGATAATCGAAACGGGTTGCGAGGCGGCCAGATCGAAATCGCTGTTGCCGAGGCCCCGGATGTAGAAGCGGGGCGCGACGCGGCCGTTGGACGACTCGGCATAGAGACCCGGAGCCTTGCCCGACATGGCCAGGATGTCTTCACCGGCGGCAAAGGTCGATTGCAGGGCCTCGCCGGAGAGGGCGGCCACCGAGACCGGCACGTCCTGGAGGTTTTCGCTGCGCTTCTGGGCAGTGATGATCACTTCACTGACGGTGTCCTGGGCCATGGCCGCAGGCGCGGCTGCGATGGCGGCGCAAAGCGCGGCGGTGCCACAGGTGACGCTGAGGGCGCGACGGAGGGTGCGGTTAGGCTGATGCATGGAGAGATCCTGCTGCTGAGGCCGAGCCGGATGTCGCTGCCACTTGCGGGGCGTTCACACGGCCTTGGTGGTGCAGCGAATAAGCGAAGTTGGCCGGCTTGGGATATCGCCGAGGGGCCGATTTCCGCGCCATCCCGCCGATTGCGACGGTTATGTTGCCCCGTTGCGACAATTTTGCTCAGTCGGCGCCACTTAAGTAAGAAGTCATTCCCGAGTGACGGGGGCGAGAGGCCCCATGATTCTACAAAGAAGAAGGGCCGGAGATTGCTCTCCGGCCCTTCTCGCTGACTCTGAGGGAGCTCAGACTAGCACTTGTAGTACATCTCGAACTCGACCGGGTGCGGATGCAGTTGCAGACGCATGACCTCTTCCATCTTCAGCTCGATGTAGCTGTCGATGAAGTCGTCATCCATGACGCCGCCGGCCTTCAGGAAGGCGCGGTCCTTGTCGAGGTTCTCGAGAGCCTCGCGGAGCGAACCGCAGACTTCCGGGATCTTCTTCTGCTCGCGCGGGGGCAGGTCATAGAGGTTCTTGTCGGCGGGCGCGCCCGGATCGATCTTGTTGTTGATGCCGTCCAGGCCGGCCATCAGCAGGGCGACGAAGGTCAGATAGGGGTTGCCCATCGGGTCGGGGAAGCGGGCTTCCAGACGCTTGGCCTTCGGCGAATCGACGTGCGGAATGCGGATCGAGGCCGAGCGGTTGCGAGCCGAATAGGCCAGCTTCACCGGGGCTTCGTAGCCGGGCACCAGGCGCTTATACGAGTTCGTCGTGGAGTTCGAGAACGCGTTGATCGCCTTGGCGTGCTTGATGATGCCGCCGATGTACCACAGGCACATGTCCGACAGACCGGCATACTTGTCGCCGGCGAAGAGCGGCTTGCCGTCGCCCCAGATCGACTGGTGGACGTGCATGCCCGAACCGTTGTCGCCGAACATCGGCTTGGCCATGAAGGTGGCCGTCTTGCCGTAGGCGTGAGCCACGTTGTGGATCACGTACTTGTAGAGTTGCAGACGGTCGGCCATCGTCACCATGGTGTCGAACTTCAGGCCGAGTTCGTGCTGGGCCGGTGCCACTTCGTGGTGATGCTTTTCCGGCTTCATGCCCAGCTCGCCCATGACGGCCAGCATTTCGCCGCGCAGGTCCTGGGCCGAGTCGATCGGGTTGACCGGGAAGTAGCCACCCTTCGGGCCCGGACGGTGACCCATATTGCCTTCGGCATAGGTCTTGGCGGAGTTGCCGGGCAGCTCGATCGAGTCGAACGAATAGCTCGTATCGTTGGGAGCCGTGTTCCACTTCACGTCGTCGAAGATGAAGAATTCTGCTTCCGGGCCGAAGAACACGGTGTCGCCGATCCCCGAGGCCTTCACGTAGGCCAGGGCGGCCTTGGCGATCGAGCGGGGGTCGCGGTTGTAGGGCGTGCCCGAGTCGGGGTTCACGACGTCGCAGAACAGGGCCAGCGTGGTCTGCTGATAGAAGGGGTCGATGATCGCGGTCGACAGATCCGGGCGGAGCTTCATGTCCGACTCGTTGATGGCCTTCCAGCCGGCGATCGACGAACCGTCGAACATCGTGCCGTCATTGAGGAAGTCGTCATCGACGAGGTCGATATCGAAGGTGACGTGCTGCATCTTGCCGCGAACGTCGGTGAAACGGACGTCGACATACTTGACGTCCTTTTCCTTGATCAGGTCCAGGATTTCCTTGGCGGTGCTCATTCCGTATCCCCTTCTTGAGCCTCGAATGTGTTTTACGGTCTCTGCCTAGACGGCAGCGGGACCGCTTTCTCCGGTCCGGATGCGGATGACTTCCGCAATATCCGACACGAAAATCTTGCCATCGCCGATGCGACCCGTGCGGGCCGCTCGGGTGATGGCCTCCAGGGCAAGTTCCAGCTGGCTGTCCTCGACAACGACCTCAACCTTGATTTTCGGGAGGAAGTCCACGACGTACTCAGCGCCACGATAGAGTTCTGTATGGCCCTTCTGGCGACCGTAGCCCTTGGCCTCGAGCACCGTCATGCCCTGGACACCCATGTCCTGCAGGGCCTCTTTGACCTCATCGAGCTTGAACGGCTTGATGATGGCTTCAATCTTCTTCATCGGTTCAAATTCCGGGAACGCCGACGGTTGGCGTCCTTGATTGACGGGCACCGATCATGACGGGGGCAAGCGCCGCAAGCACGGGCTCTAAGGAAAAGTGAACTGTCGGCTGCCACCCGGCAGTCTGTCCGAATCTTGTGCAACGTTTGATCGCAGTTTGAGCAAATTGCGTTTCGACAGCAAAAGCAAGGAAGGTACGCGGTTCCGACGGCCAGATTGCGCGAAACGTGCGTTTCAGCGTGGTGCTGCGGGGTGGTTTTGCTGCGGATCATTGCAGGATTGACCACGGTGCCTGCAGGCAGATCGGCGTTTCCAGGGCGAAGGCACCAGGCGCTGCTGAAGATTATGGCGAAATTTGCCTTCGTGCGGCGCCCGGAAGCGGGATGGATCTTGCCGTAGTATCCTCCGGCGCGGCATTCGCTTTTGAGATTTGGCCGTTAAGCTGGGTTTTCGCATGACGGCTTGCCCCGTTTGGTCAGATCAAGGCCTGGACTGCCTCGCACAGTGGCATTGACCCGCAATGTCCAACAGCACTGGTCTTCGGTTGTTCAGAAGGATCGCCTCGCAATGAACCTCGTCAGCGTCATTCGGCATGGTCGTCCGGCCTCCAGTTGGGGCGATGCGGATCAGGATCCCGGGCTTGATCCGGCTGGCCGGGCGCAGGCTGAGGCTGTCGCCGCGCAGTTTCTGGCCCTGCCGGCGGAGGAGCGTCCGACCCGCGTGGTGTCTTCTCCGCTCCGCCGTTGCCGGGAGACGGCCGAGCCGCTTGCCGAAGCCTTGGATGTCGACATCATTATTGACCCCCGCGTCGGCGAAATCCCGACGCCGGTCGGGATGTCCGCTGCTGATCGGCCCACCTGGCTGCGCAGGGCGTTCGGTGGACAGTGGCAAGCGGTTGAGGGCGACCTCGACTATCGTGCCTGGGCACAGTCCGTCGAGGTTGCCCTGACCGACTATCCCGGTGCGGCCGTCTTTAGCCATTTTGTTGCGCTGAATGCCGCTGTCGCGATTGCGACAGGTCGGGAAGAGGTTGCGGTCTTTCGCCCGGACCACTGCTCCATAACGCGGTTTGAGGTTCAGGCCGGCCATCTGCGCCTCGAGACCCTGGGGCGTGAATCCGACAGCCAGGTCCTCTAAGGGAGGGCGTGGCAGTGGCACACGAGATCCTGACTGTGGCTCAGATGGCCGATGTGGACCGGGCCGCGGTGGCAGGCGGGACCTCCGTCGTCAGTTTGATGGAGCGCGCGGGGGCAGCGGTCGTCCAGGCGATTGTCTCCCGCTACAGGCTGCGGCCCGTTGTGGTCTGGTGTGGCCCCGGAAACAACGGCGGCGATGGCTATGTCGTCGCCCGCCACCTTGCCGCGCTTGGCTGGCCGGTCCGGGTAGAGGTCGCCGCTTCGCCCGTAACCGAGGCGGCGCAAGCGGTGGCTCGGTTGTGGACAGGCGAGGTTGGGCCTCTTCGGTTTGAGGCCTTGCCGGAAGCCCTCTATGTCGATGCCCTTCTCGGAGCGGGTCTGACCCGCCCTCTTGAAGGGGATGTCGCTCGTCTGGCGAAACTGGCCATGGAGTGGAACGTGTCGATCATTGCCGTCGATGTTCCAAGCGGCTTGTCCGGAGACCGCGGCAAACCGCTTGGGGATGCCGTGTTCAAGGCAGAGTTGACGGTGACTTTCCATCGCAGGAAGCCCGCCCACGCGCTTGCGGCGGGTCGCGCATTTTGTGGAGAGATCGTCGTTTCGGATATCGGGCTGGGATCCGTCCCCGGGTCGGTGGGGCTTATGGAGAACACGCCAGCGCTCTGGTCCATTCGCTTTCCCTGGCCAGCTGTAGATGCCCACAAGTTTCGGCGGGGGCGGTTGAAAGTGATCAGCGGGGATGCCTGGCGGACCGGTGCGGCCAGGCTTGCGGCCCGCGCGGGGCTTCGGATCGGTGCCGGCGTAGTCACCCTTCTGTCGCCGCCGGCGGCCCTCGGCGTGAACGCCGCGCATCTTGAGGCGATCATGCTGGAGGCGTTCGAAGGTGAAACCGACCTGGAAGCATCCGCCGAGGCCGCCGATGCGGTCGTGATCGGTCCTGCAGCCGGGATCGGGGAGGGGACTGTTCGACATCTCTTTGCTATCGCACGGACCGGCGCGGCGCTCGTGGTTGATGCCGATGCTTTGACGAGCTTCCGGCACGACCCCGATCTGCTGTTCTCGGCCCTCGATCGCGATGATGTCCTTACACCCCACGCCGGCGAGTTCGAGCGGATCTTCCCCGGGCTGCTGGGTCAGTTTCCCGAGCGGATCACGGCGGCCCGCGAAGCGGCGCAGAGAGCCGGAGCGGTTGTGCTCCTGAAGGGGCCAGACACCGTTGTTGCAGCCCCGGACGGGCGCGCGGCCGTCTCGCTCAACGCCGTCCCCTGGCTGGCGACCGCAGGTTCCGGGGACGTTCTGGCGGGCTTTATCGGCGGCTTGATCGCCCAGGGCATGGACAGCTTCGAGGCCGCCTGTGCCGGGGCCTGGATTCATGCCGAGTGCGGAGCGTCCTTTGGGCCCGGCCTAATCTCAGAGGACCTGCCGGGCCTGGTGCCTTCCGTCCTGGGGCGGCTTTACGCTGACCGGTTTGCGTGAGCGTCAGGCCTGCACTTGCACAGGGGGCATGAAATCCGTAAGCCCTCCGTCCACGCGGATGTGGCGAAACTGGTAGACGCACCAGATTTAGGTTCTGGCACCGAGAGGTGTGGAGGTTCGAGTCCTCTCATCCGCACCAAATTCAAAGGCTGCTCCTGACCTGAAATGGCGGGTGTGACTTTTGCCGCCGGTGCTCTTGGATGCTTGCGCACGTCGTGACATAAGAGCGCTCTTTCGCCGCCCCGGGCCACGCGGGCGGCGTCGATGTTTTGGACCCCAGGGCGAACCCCCGACGCGTGTCGTCGCAGGTTCGAGAATATGACAATGTCGATGCAGATCGTTGAAAAGTCGGGCGAAGGCCTGAGCCGCGTTTTTGGAGTGACGGTTCCGGCCGCTGAGCTGGCGACGCGCCTTGAAGCGCGGATCGCCGAAGTCGCACCGCAAATGAACGTCAAGGGCTTCCGCCCCGGCAAGGTCCCTGCGGCCCACGTTCGTCGCCTGTACGGCAAGGCGCTGATGGGCGAAGTCGTTGAGCAGGCGCTCAATGAGACCACCCAGAAGGTGCTTGACGACAACAAGCTGCGCCCCGCCGGCCAGCCCGACCTGAAGCCCTCGTCGGACATGGAAAAGGTCATTGCCGGTGGCGAAGACCTCGCGTTCGAACTGGCCGTTGAAGTCATGCCTGACTTCGAGCCGATCGACCCTGCGACCATCGCCCTCACCAAACCGGTCTACAAGGTGAGCGAAGCCGAGGTCGACGAGGCCCTGGCCGAACTCGCCAAGCAGGCCCGGACCTATGAGCCCCGCAAGGGCAAGAGCCTGAAGGCCAAGGACGGCGATCAACTGCTCATCGATTTTGTCGGTACGGTTGACGGCGTCGAGTTCGCGGGCGGCAAGGCCGAAGGTGCTGAACTGGTTCTGGGTTCGGGTCAGTTCATCCCCGGCTTCGAGGAACAACTCGTCGGTGCCAAGCCGGGCGACGAAGTCACTGTGAAGGTGACTTTCCCGGAAGATTACCAGGCCAAGGATCTTGCCGGTAAGGCTGCCGAGTTCGCGACCAAGGTCACGGAAGTCCGCGCTCCGGTTGACGCCGAGGCCGATGACGAACTGGCCAAGCGTCTGGGCCTCTCCGACCTCGCCGCCCTCAAGGACCTGCTGAAGTCCAACCTGTCGGGCCGGTACGACAACTCGTCGCGTTTCAAGCTGAAGCGGGCCCTGCTGGACGTTCTGGATACCCAGCACGACTTCCCGCTGCCCCCGCGCATGGTAGACGCCGAGTTTGGTGGCATCTGGCAGCAGGTCCAGGCCGACAAGGCCCAGGGCGGCCTGCCGCCGGAAGATGCCGACAAGTCGGAAGACCAGCTGAAGGACGAGTACCGCAAGATCGCCGAGCGCCGTGTGCGCCTCGGCCTGGTTCTGGCCGAAATCGGTCGCAAGAACGAGGTCGCGGTGACCGATCAGGAGCTTACCGACGCCATCATGCGCGAAGCCCGCCAGTATGGTGCCCAGGCCCAGCAGGTGTTCGACATGTACCGCCAACGCAGCGACCTGCAGGCCGCTCTGCGCGCTCCGATCTATGAGGATAAGGTTGTCGACCTGATCTTCGGCAAGGCCAAGATCGAGGAAAAGGAAGTCTCCAAGGAAGAGCTCCTGGAAGAAGACGATCTGCCGGAAGGCTACGGCGGCTGATCCGTCGAACCGAGACGAACAGGGGGCGCAGCTTGCAAGGGCTGCGCCCTTTTTCTTTATGTGCGGTCGGGGTCCGCCTCCTTGCAACCTGTTAAGCCCCACGCGATATGCGTTGGCGACGCCGCGCGAGGTCCGATTCGCACGGCCCCAAAACGCGAAAAAGGGCGAACCCTATGTATGATCCGATGGCGACGGCGATGAACCTCGTGCCGATGGTGGTTGAACAGACCAGCCGCGGCGAGCGTGCGTTCGACATTTTCTCGCGTCTTCTGAAGGAGCGGATCATCTTCCTGACCGGTCCAGTCGAGGACGGCATGGCCAGCCTGATCTGCGCTCAGCTTCTCTTCCTGGAGTCCGAGAACCCCAAGAAGGAAATCGCCATGTACATCAACTCGCCGGGCGGCGTCGTCACGGCGGGCCTCGCAATCTACGACACCATGCAATACATCAAGAGCCCGGTTTCGACGGTTTGCATGGGCATGGCCGCATCGATGGGCAGCCTGCTGCTTTGCGCCGGTGCCGCTGGCCATCGCATCTCGCTTCCCAATTCGCGGATCATGGTCCACCAGCCGTCCGGCGGCTTCCGCGGCCAGGCCTCGGATATCGAGCGCCACGCTGAAGACATCATCAAGACCAAGCGCCGCTTGAACGAGATCTACGTCAAGCATTGCGGTCGCACCTACGAAGAGGTTGAGCGCACCCTGGACCGCGACCATTTCATGAGCGCGGAAGAAGCCAAGGCCTGGGGTCTGATCGACCACATCAATGAAAGCCGCGACGGTCCCGATATCGCCGAATAGGCATCGGCGCAAAGACGCGATGATCCAAGCCGCTCCCTGAACTCGGGGGGCGGCTTTTTCGTGGGAGCTACAGCTCTCGGCGAGGCGAAGGCTGCGGGCGTCAAGGCTTGCCGCGGAAGACGCGATAGCCACGCTCGTCGGCGATGGCCAGCATTTCGGTATCCCCGGACGTGTCGCCATAGGCAGCATCCAGGCGAACGTCCTCGCCGAACACTTCCTTCAGACGGACGACCTTCTCCTTGGCCCGGCAATTGGGGCCGGAGAGGGCACCGATGACCCGGTCGTTGAGGTCCAGGGCCAGGCGTGTCCCGATCAGCATGTCTGCACCGAGGCCGCGGGCAAAGGGTGCCACGGTGATTTCAGGGGACGCCGTGACGATCACCAGCTTTGCGCCCCTGGCCCGCCACTGACGCCAGGCCGCGATCGCGTCCGGGCGGAACAGCGAGAGCGCATGAATTTCGGCAAAGCTCCTGGCGTCCGCTTCCAGGCGACTGAGGCTGACGCCCCTGAGGAACTCCCGGACAGCCGCAGCCTTGAGCTTCCCGCGATTGCGATTGAATGCATAGGCGATCAGGGCCGGCGACAGCTTGATCAGGCCGATGGCCCAGCGGGTAGGGCCTGCGCGCCAGCGAAGGAAGGCGTTGAAGCTGTCGCGGGCCGTCAGGGTCCCGTCAAAATCAAAGGCGACGAGGGCAGGCGCATCCAGCATGTCACCGGTCATCGGTTTCGATGCCGTCAGGCCCTTGGCCATCAATGTGCGCTTCGCCATTCGTTTCCGCGCCCGCCGGGCGCGCCTTGTTTAATCAGCGGGTGTTCGACCACGATTCCCGGTCGGCCTCTAAAGTCTTCCGGCATCCCGGTCTTCACCGGGCGTGCGAGCGGTTGCGCCTTAACCCATAAGCCCCAATTTAGGATAGAAGGCACGGGCACCGCACGCTGCTTTCGTGAGTCCCGTGCCTGAATACGGCGGCAAGGCTTGTGAACTGCGGCGGGATCGGGGAATGTCAAGGATTAGACAACTCCCGGCCTGTAGGCTGTCCGCTCGGCGGCAGTGTGTGAGCCAGGAGCGGGCGGCACGGCAGTAGCTGGTGCCGCCATAGCGTGAGAAGCGACCATGACGAAAGCCGCGAGCGGCGATACCAAGAGCACTCTGTATTGTTCTTTCTGCGGAAAGAGCCAGCATGAGGTGCGTAAGCTCATCGCGGGACCGACGGTGTTCATTTGTGATGAATGCGTCGAGCTCTGCATGGACATCATCCGCGAAGAGCACAAGATCGCCTTTGTTAAGTCGAAGGATGGTGTGCCGACACCTCGCGAGATCTGCGAAGTCCTGGACGATTACGTTATTGGGCAAGGGCACGCCAAGAAGGTGCTCGCGGTCGCGGTGCACAATCACTACAAGCGCCTGAACCACGCCTCCAAGAACAACGACGTCGAACTGGCGAAGTCCAACATCCTGCTGGTCGGTCCGACCGGTACGGGCAAGACGCTGCTGGCTCAGACTCTCGCCCGAATCATCGATGTGCCCTTCACGATGGCGGACGCCACCACCCTGACCGAGGCCGGTTATGTCGGTGAGGACGTCGAGAATATCGTGCTAAAGCTGCTCCAGGCTGCCGACTACAATGTCGAGCGGGCCCAGCGCGGCATCGTCTACATCGATGAAATCGACAAGATCAGCCGCAAGTCGGACAACCCGTCGATCACCCGCGATGTTTCGGGCGAGGGTGTGCAGCAGGCCCTGCTGAAGATCATGGAAGGGACCGTGGCGTCCGTTCCGCCGCAGGGTGGCCGCAAGCATCCGCAGCAGGAGTTCCTGCAGGTCGACACGACGAACATCCTGTTCATCTGCGGCGGGGCCTTCGCAGGTCTGGAGCGCATCATTTCGGCGCGCGGCCAGGGCAAGTCGATCGGCTTCGGCGCCAAGGTGGCCGATCCGGAAG
Source organism: Caulobacter sp. HMWF025 (assembly GCF_003060965.1). Classification (GTDB taxonomy): domain Bacteria; phylum Pseudomonadota; class Alphaproteobacteria; order Caulobacterales; family Caulobacteraceae; genus Caulobacter. The sequence continues at coordinate 26,362 of NZ_QAII01000048.1, forward strand.
AGCGTCGCACGGGCGAGATCCTGCGCAACGTTGAGCCGGATGACCTGCAGCGCTTTGGCCTGATCCCGGAATTCATTGGCCGCTTGCCGGTGATCGCGACCCTGGAAGACCTCGACGAGGCCGCCCTGGTGAAGATCCTGACCGAGCCGAAGAACGCCTTCGTCAAGCAGTACCAGCGCCTGTTCGAGATGGAGAACATCGGCCTGACCTTCACCGAGGACGCGCTCCACGGGGTGGCGACCAAGGCCATCGCGCGCAAGACCGGCGCTCGTGGCCTGCGGTCGATCATGGAAGGCATTCTGCTCGAGACCATGTTCGAACTGCCCAACTACGAAGGCGTCGAAGAAGTGGTTGTGAACGCTGAAGTCGTTGAAGGCCGGGCTCAGCCCCTGTTGATCTATGCCGAAAAGAAGGGCGGGGCGGCTTCGGCCTAACCCCGGGATCCCGCTCCGGGGGCTTTGGCCTTCCCGGGGCGGGGCCCCGACCTGCATTGCGCCTGCGTGGGCAGCGCGTCGCCAGATGGCGCGCCCTCTTCTGGGATTTTGCTGGTCACGTGTTTCTACCGGTGCCGCGACCTCTGGTCGCTAAGCGCGGGTGATCCTTGAAGATCGTCAAGAAACGTCCACATAAATAGCGAGCATTCGCCCAGTCCCGGGCGGACGGGCCGCACGACTCAGGCGCATCGTCTGGCGTGACGGCGGCCCGCATGGCCGAGCGCGAAATTTCCGCGCCGGTCAGGAGTAGAAAGCATCATGTCTGAGATTCGTACGCTTCCTGTTCTGCCCCTGCGGGATATTGTTGTGTTCCCGCACATGGTGGTTCCGTTGTTTGTCGGTCGGGACAAGTCTGTTCGCGCCCTCGAGGAGGTCATGCGCGGCGACAAGCAGATCCTGTTGGTGACCCAGAAGAATTCAGCGGATGACGACCCCTCACCGGGCGACATCTATGACGTTGGGGTACTGGCGACGGTCTTGCAGCTCCTGAAGCTTCCTGACGGCACGGTGAAAGTGCTCGTTGAGGGCAAGGCGCGGGCTGCGGTCATTCGCTTTACCGACCAGGAGTCGTTCTACGAGGCGCAGATCGGCGAAGTCAGCGAAGACGAAGGCGTCGGTCCCGAGGCTGAAGCCCTGTCGCGCGCCGTCGTTGAGCAGTTCGAGAACTACGTCAAACTGAACAAGAAGGTCCCGCCCGAGGCCCTCGCGTCGATCCCGCAGATTGCCGAGCCCGGCAAGCTTGCCGACAGCATTGCGGCGCACCTTTCGGTCAAGATCGGCGACAAACAGCACCTGCTGGAAATCTTCGATATCGTGAAGCGCCTGGAGAAGGTCTTCGCGCTGATGGAGGGCGAGATCAGCGTCCTGCAGGTCGAGAAGAAGATCCGCTCGCGCGTGAAGCGCCAGATGGAGAAGACCCAGCGCGAGTACTATCTCAACGAGCAGATGAAGGCGATCCAGCGCGAGCTCGGTGATCCGGATGACCAGCGCGACGAGCTGATCGACCTCGAAAAGCGCATCAAAAAGACCCGGCTTTCGAAGGAGGCCCGGACCAAGGCTGAGGGCGAGCTGAAGAAGCTGCGCAACATGAGCCCTATGTCCGCCGAGAGCACGGTCGTTCGCAACTATCTGGACTGGATGCTGTCGATCCCCTGGGGGAAGGCCAAGACCAAGAAGATCGATCTGACCGAAGCCGAGAACATTCTCGATGCCGACCACTACGGGCTTGAGAAGGTCAAGGAGCGGATTCTCGAGTACCTGGCGGTTCAGGCCCGAACCAACTCGCTCAAGGGGCCGATCCTCTGCCTCGTCGGCCCGCCCGGCGTCGGCAAGACCTCACTGGGCAAGTCGCTCGCCAAGGCGACAGGCCGAGAGTTCGTGCGGATGAGCCTCGGCGGGGTTCGGGACGAAGCTGAAATCCGTGGTCACCGCCGCACCTATATCGGCTCGATGCCCGGCAAGGTCATCCAGTCGATGAAGAAGGCCAAGACGACCAATGCCTTCGTCCTGCTCGACGAAATCGACAAGATGGGCAGTGACTATCGTGGCGATCCGGCCTCGGCTCTGCTCGAAGTCCTCGATCCGGCGCAGAACTCGACCTTCGGCGACCACTATCTTGAGGTCGACTACGATCTCTCACAGGTGATGTTCGTCACGACGGCCAATAGCCTCAACATGCCCCAGCCCCTGCTGGATCGCATGGAGATCATTCGCATCGCCGGCTACACCGAGGATGAGAAGCTTGAAATCGCCACGCGTCACGTCCTGCCCAAGCTGATCAAGGATCACGGACTGAAGGAGTCCGAGTTCTTTGTGCCCGAAAAGGCGATCCGCGACCTTATCCGCTACTACACGCGGGAAGCCGGCGTCCGCTCGCTTGAGCGCGAGTTGGGCAAGCTCGCTCGCAAGGCCGTGCGCGACCTCGGTCGGGAACAGATCACCTCGATCACGATTGATGACGAGCGGCTCGCCAAGTACGCCGGCGTCAAGAAGTACCGCTATGGCGAAACCGACGAGATCGATCAGGTCGGGATCGTTACGGGTCTGGCCTGGACGGAGTTCGGTGGCGATATCCTCACCATCGAAGCCGTGAAGATGCCGGGCAAGGGCCGCATGACGGTCACGGGCAACCTCAAGGACGTGATGAAGGAGTCGATCTCCGCCGCTCAGTCCTATGTCCGGTCACGCGCCCTGCATTTCGGGATCAAGCCGCCGGTCTTTGAAAAGACCGATGTCCACATCCACGTTCCGGACGGCGCAACGCCCAAGGATGGCCCGTCCGCCGGGGCGGCCATGGCGGTGGCCATGGTGTCCGTCCTGACCGGGATCCCGATCCGCAAGGATATCGCCATGACCGGCGAAATCACCCTGCGGGGCCGGGTCACGGCCATCGGAGGCCTCAAGGAAAAGCTCCTAGCGGCCCTGCGCTCGGGTGTAAAAACCGTCCTGATCCCGCAGGAGAACGAGAAGGATCTCGTTGACGTACCTCAGTCTGTGAAGGACGGCCTAGAGATCATCCCTGTTTCCACGGCCGATGAGGTTCTGAAGCATGCCTTGACCGGTCCGCTGACGCCGATCGAATGGAGCGAGGCTGACGAGCCAATTGCTGCAGCTGCGAAGGTTGATGACGGCGACGCAGACGCGATTCTCACCCATTGAGCGTAAGTTACTGTCGATAAGTTGGGCGGCGCGGGTCATTCCCGCGTCGCCTTCGTTTGACGGGACTTTTTCTGCGGCCATAATCGGCAGCAAGCGAAGCGGTGTCGGCTTTTACAAGACGCCGCCGCTTTAGGGCTGGGAGAAAAACATGACCACAAAAGCCGAACTCGTGACGGCCATCGCCGAAAAGGCGGGCATCAATAAAAATCAGGCCAAGGACGCTCTGGAAGCCTTCGTTGAATCGGTCACCGAGTCCCTCAAGGCTGGTGAAGACGTTCGGCTTGTGGGCTTTGGCACATTCAAGGCCGTCGCACGCGCAGCGGGAACCGCTCGTAATCCTCGGACCGGCGAGACGGTGAACCGTCCGGCCTCGAAGACCGCCCGGTTTCAGGTCGGCGAAGGTTTGAAGACCAGCCTCAACAGCTAAGCCTTTCCGAAGGGCAGGAGAGGGGCGGGGCACCGGGTGGTGCGCTCGCCCTTTTTTATTTTCCGGCTTTCGCCTTCCGGTCCCGGAGGCTAGAAGGCCCGACGCATTTGGGGGGCGGTTAGCTCAGCGGTAGAGCGTCTCGTTTACACCGAGAGGGTCGGGGGTTCGATCCCCTCACCGCCCACCAGAAAGTTCTGACCGGCCCTTGTCCGGTAGGTTGAAGACCCCCGACAGTCTGCGATCAGAGCAGGGTCTCTATGAGCCGCGTTGCACGGCGGTTGGCGAAATCGGCCTGGACAAGGCGGCCGAGGCTAACGGCCTGTTCCCGGAACACCGGGTCGTCCAGTAGCGTCGTGATTGCAACGACAAGCTCATCAACACTGGCTTGAGCCGAGCGGACCAGACCCGCCCCGCGACCCGTGGCCCTTGCTGCGTTATCATGCTGGTCCCGTCCGAGAGGAAGGCACAGCAACGGAACGCCGGCCATCAGGGGGCGAAGGGTCGATCCGTGGCCTGCATGGGTAATGAACAGCGCGGCCATGGGCAGGAGGTCCGAGTGAGCCCCAGCCCTAACGATCGTGACATTCTGCGGGGCTTTGAATTCATCTGGAGACAGGGTTGGCCCCGTCGTCACAACAGCCCTCACCGGGAGCCGTCCAAGAGCCTCGATGACTCGACCGAGAACGCCTTCCTGAGCCTGGTAGAGGCTCGAGAAGGAGACCAGCACAAGCGGGGCATCGCCATCAGGGGCAGATAGCCGGGGAGCCCAGGCCGGATCCGACATGTAGGGTCCAGCATAGGCAAAGGGCTCGGGAAGGACGTCGGGTGCAAAATCGAAAGCCTGGCTGGTCGCCAGAAGAACGCGTGCCGCATAGCCGACCTGTTCGAACAGGTCGACGAGAGGTGCAAGCTCAAGGGCCTCTCTGGCCGCATTGAGCGCCGGCAGTCCGGCCTGAAAGAAGCCGCGGCTCATCTGGGTGACCATGCTGTGCATGGTCCGCTCCTCATCGCTGCTCGCTGGCTGCATTCCCGCGCCGAAGGGCGGGACGCCTTCGAGGGTCGGGAGCGACCAGATATTGGCCGCGAACACCGCCAGCGGAAGGTTTCGGGCCTCTGCCGCCACCATCGCGCCAAACAGGAGTTCCTGGCTGATGACCACATCAGGTTTGAAGGTGTCGATCACCTCCAGCGCATCAAGCGCGTAGGCTAGGGCAGGGCCCGTCATCACCCGGTCCAGAAGCCGATGGATGATGTCCAGAGGGTTATCGGCCTCGTGATCTTTCAGCCGGTCGTCCTCGCGGCTCTTGCCGGTCTGGCTGGGGGCACGGGTCCAGGGGCGGAACGGAACCTCGACGAAGCCTGCGTCCGGTTCGTTGCAGAGGTCGCTCACCACGAGGACCTCGTGGCCCTCAAGCATGGCTTCACGGGCCGCCAGAAGCAGGGGCTGGACGTGTCCGCCGCCTTCCCATGTTGTGAACAGAAAACGCGCCATCCAGACCCCGCCGCTTCTGCTTCCGACTTACGCGTTCCGGGTGGCCCTTGCCATGCCTGTTCTGGCCCGGTGCCGGCAAGGGAACTCTAACTGTCGCGAAACCTTTATCGATCCGAGGTCGAATGATGTGGCCCGGCGCTTCGATAGGGATTCGGTATGACGGACTACAGGCGGG
>NZ_QAII01000048.1:31617-45165 GCF_003060965.1 Caulobacter sp. HMWF025
CTCTCCCGAAAAGGCTGGCGCTTCCCCGCCAATCCGGGCTTTGCCGCGATCCGCTGTCCGCCTCGTCGACACGACCATGCTCTACGCCCCGCGCAGTGGGGGTGTGCGGCGATATCTCAACAGCAAACGCAGCTGGCTACGGTCCAATCGCCCTGAGGTTCAGCATACGCTTGTCGTTCCCGGGGCCCGTGATGCCTATGACGGGGAGGGCAAGGTTTCGATCTATGCGGCCCCGCTCCCCTTTGGCGACGGCTACCGCTGGCCTGTCGTGAAGCAGGCCTGGATGGAACGTCTTGTCCGTCAGCGGCCCGATATCATAGAGGCCGGGGATCCCTATACCCCGGGACTTGCGGCCCTGAGGGCCGGCGATGCCCTCGGCATTCCGGTTGTTGGCTTCTGCCATACGGACCTCGGTGCACTGGCGGCCCTGCATATTGGAGAATGGGCCGAGAAGCCGGTGCAGAAGCGCTGGGCAGCTATCTATGGCCAGTTCGATCAGGCCGTCGCGCCCAGTCAGTTTATCGCGCAGCGGCTGATGGAAGCGGGGGTTCCCAAGGCGATTGGATTACCCCTCGGCGTCGATATCGCGATGTTCCATCCTGGTCGGGGAGATCCTGCGGGTCTCAGAGCGCGCCTTGGGCTCTCTACCCGCCACAGGATCCTGGTCTTTGCGGGCCGTCCAGCCCGGGAGAAGCGTCTTGATGTCCTGGTCGAGGCCGTTGAGCGGCTGGGAGATCCTTACATTCTGCTATTGGTCGGTGCCGGGGCCGCCGCACCGGCCAGTGATCGGGTGGTCTGTCTGGACTACATCCGGGACCCCGTGTCGCTGGGCGCGATGCTCGCCAGCTGCGACGCCTTTGTGCATGCCAACGATAGTGAGCCCTTCGGTCTGGTTGTGCTTGAGGCGATGGCCTGTGGCTTGCCGGTCATTGGTGTCGCCTCAGGCGGAGTGGCCGAGTCCGTCGACGATACGGTAGGCCAGCTGGCCCAGCGGTCGGAGCCAGCGCTTTTTGCTGAGGCCATCGACTCGGTCTTTGCCCGCGGCGCGGATGTCCTCGGGCGGGCAGCGCGTCAGCGCGCAGTCAGCCGACATGGGTGGGACACGGTTTTCAGCCGACTGTGTGACATCTACGGTAAGCTGACGGGCCATGGAGCGTTTTCGGATCCAAACCCCAGGGCCGTACCCCACTGAGGTTACCGGGCTAGGCCTCGGCCCCGAGGCTTGATCGAACCTCAGCGAGCAACTCATAGCTTCGGCAACGCGCAGCGTGGTCATGGATCTGAGATGCGACCATGACCTCGTTGGCAGAGGTCAGCTTGATCACCGATTCGATCTTTGTCCTGACGGTGTTCCGCGATCCGACGGCGGCATAGCGCAGGGTGTGTCTGAGCCCTTCAAGCTCGCCCGGCGATGCGACCGCCGCGATATCATCCACCGGCGGCGGCAGCAGGCCCGGATTGCCTCGCCTCAGGGCCAGAAACTGCTGCTGAGTCGACGTGGCAAGTCGGACCGCCTCTTCATCCGAGTCGGCTACGCAGGCTCCGATACAGACCATGAAATAGGGCTCGGCACAGGTCTCCGACGGTTTGAAGTGTCGCCGGTAGAGTGTGGACGCGTCCAGGAGGTGGTCCGGGGCAAAATGGGCGGCAAAGGCAAATGGCAGGCCGAGGGCCGCGGCCAGTTGGGCACCATAGGTACTCGACCCAAGGATCCAGATCGCAACGTCCTGACCTTCGCCCGGAACCGCGCGGACCGCCTGGTCTGGCTCAGCTGGCCGGAACCAGGCCTGAAGCTCGACGACGTCCTGGGCGAACGAATCAACCGCGCCCATGTAGCGCCTCAGGGCCCGCATCGTGGCCTGATCGGTTCCGGGCGCCCGGCCGACGCCGAGGTCGATGCGATTCGGAAAGAGTGCGGCCAGAGTCCCGAATGCCTCTGCAACCATCAACGGCGCATGATTCGGAAGCATGATGCCGCCTGACCCGACCCGGATGGTCGAGGTTCCTGCCGCGACATGTCCGATGGCCACAGCCGTCGCCGCACTGGCGATTCCCGGCATGTTGTGATGTTCGGCCAGCCAGTAGCGATGGTAGCCGAGCCGCTCGGCGTGTCGGGCAAGGTCGAGACTGTTGCGCAGGGCGTCACCGACCGTCGACCCCATGGGGACGGGGGATAGATCGAGGACGGAAAAGATCGGAGAGGGCGCTGGGGGCATGGATGCTACATCGTGTCGCGGGCAAGCGGGCTCAAGGCCACGGCATTCGATACGCCTGAAGCATCCGGAATGGTGCAATTTCTTGGAGAAAAGGGACCGTGGCGCGAATGACGGGACTTGAACCCGCGACCTCCGGCGTGACAGGCCGGCGCTCTAACCAACTGAGCTACATCCGCATCGTGTGCCGAAACACAACGGTCGTCCTTGAACACCGGAAGAGAAGGGAAGCACGACCACCCGAAAGTGGCGCGAATGACGGGACTTGAACCCGCGACCTCCGGCGTGACAGGCCGGCGCTCTAACCAACTGAGCTACATCCGCATTGAGCCTTCGCCGAAGCGAAAGTGCGACCCGCCCTTCGGCGAGGCGCGTCTGATATGTCGGTCATGGACTCGTGTCAACGCCCATGTGTCCGAAGCTGTGGAAGAGCCGCAGTTGCGACCGTTTATCAATGTGTCGCAGGTGTTTGAAGCGTGGGCGGGCATGGGCTACAACCCGCTCGATTCAAGCCAAGGGCTGTCATGAACGCCTTCCTCCTCCAGTACCTGCCGATCGTGATCTTTCTCGGGATCGCGACGGTCATCGGATCCGCCTTCCTTCTGGCCGCTGCGGTGCTTGCGCCCAGGGCACCGGACCCTGAAAAGCTGTCCGCTTACGAATGCGGCTTCAACGCTTTCGATGATGCGCGCATGAAGTTCGACGTCCGGTTTTACCTGGTCTCGATCCTTTTCATTATTTTCGATCTGGAAGTGGCGTTCCTGTTTCCCTGGGCCGTCAGCTTGATGAAGCTGCCCCATGAGGCGGCCGCTTTTGCCTTCTGGTCGATGATGTCCTTCCTGGGCGTTCTGACCGTCGGCTTCATCTATGAATGGAAGAAGGGCGCCCTCGAATGGGAGTGATCGTTCCCGCCAATAGCTCGCCGCTGGTTCCGGCCGGTTCGGCCGGCCGCTCGACGGTGCAAGGCTATGATCCCAAGCTCCATGACCCGTTCTTCGACGGCGTGTCCGGCCAACTGGCCGACAAGGGCTTTGTGACGGCAGCTGCCGACGACCTGATCACCTGGGCCCGTACCGGCTCGCTGATGTGGATGACGTTCGGCCTGGCCTGCTGCGCCGTGGAAATGATGCAGGCGTCGATGCCGCGTTATGACCTGGAGCGCTATGGCTTCGCGCCGCGCGCCAGCCCGCGCCAGAGTGACGTAATGATCGTGGCCGGTACCCTGACCAACAAGATGGCTCCGGCGCTGCGCAAGGTCTACGACCAGATGCCCGAGCCGCGCTACGTGATCTCGATGGGCAGCTGCGCCAATGGCGGTGGCTATTACTATTACAGCTACAGCGTGGTCCGTGGCTGCGATCGGGTCGTTCCGGTCGACATCTATGTGCCGGGCTGTCCGCCGACCGCAGAAGCCCTGGTCTATGGCGTGCTGCAGCTGCAGAAAAAGATCCGTCGCACGGGGACCATCGAGCGATGAGCGAAGCTCTTGAACTTCTCGGCCAGGACGTTGTCGCTCGCGCGCCCGGCGTGCTGGGCCACTCGGTGGCGTTTGGCGAGCTGACCATCGTGGCGCGCGCCGCGACGATCTGCGACACCCTGCGTTTTCTGCGCGACGACGCCGCCTGCCGGTTCCACCAGCTGATCGACCTGACCGGTGTGGACTATCCCGAGCGCGCTGCTCGGTTTGACGTGGTCTATCACCTGCTGTCCCTGGTGAAGAACCATCGCATCCGCCTCAAGGTCTCGACCGATGAGGAAACGCCGGTTCCCTCGATCACGCCGGTGTTCGAGGTTGCCAACTGGTTCGAGCGCGAGGCGTTCGACATGTACGGCATCTTCTTCGACGGCCACCCGGACCTGCGCAGGATCCTGACCGACTACGGTTTCCACGGTCATCCGCTGCGCAAGGACTTCCCGATGACGGGCTATGTCGAGGTTCGCTACGACGACGAGCTCAAGCGGGTGGTCTATGAGCCGGTGAAGATCACCGAGTTCCGGGCCTTTGATTTCCTCTCCCCCTGGGAGGGGGCCAAGTACGCCCTGCCGGGCGACGAAAAAGCGGAGGCCAAGTGATGGCTGACGACGCTTCCATCGTGCCCGCGATCCCGGAAACCCCGGTTCGCAAGTTCAACATCAATTTCGGCCCGCAGCATCCGGCCGCGCACGGCGTGCTGCGTCTGGTGCTGGAGCTCGACGGCGAAATCGTCGAGCGCGTCGATCCCCATATCGGCCTGCTGCATCGCGGCACCGAGAAGCTGATGGAGGCCCGCACCTACCTCCAGAACATCCCGTACTTCGACCGCCTCGACTATGTGGCACCGATGAACCAGGAGCATGCCTTCTGCCTGGCCATCGAGAAGCTGCTCGGCGTTGATGTGCCCAAGCGCGGTTCGCTGATCCGGGTGCTCTATTCGGAAATCGGCCGGGTTCTGAACCACCTGCTGAACGTGACGACCCAGGCCATGGACGTCGGGGCCCTGACGCCGCCGCTCTGGGGCTTTGAAGAGCGCGAGAAGCTGATGGTGTTCTACGAGCGTGCTTGCGGCGCTCGGCTGCACTCCAACTACTTCCGGCCGGGCGGCGTCCACCAGGACTTGCCGCCGCAGCTGATCGAAGACATCGACACGTGGGCCAAGGCCTTCCCGAAGATCTGCGACGACATCGAAGGCCTGATCACCGACAACCGCATCTTCAAGCAGCGCAACGTCGATATCGGCGTGGTGACGCGCGAGGAGGCCATCGAGTGGGGCTTCTCGGGCGTGATGGTGCGGGGTTCGGGCATCGCCTGGGACCTGCGTCGCAACCAGCCCTACGAGTGCTACAACGAGTTCGAGTTCGACATCCCGCTGGGCAAGAACGGCGACTGCTATGATCGCTATCTCTGCCGCATGCAGGAGATGCGCGAGTCGACCAAGATCATCCGCCAGGCCTGCGAGATGCTTCGCAAGACGCCCGGCCCGGTGATGACCGAGGACAACAAGGTCAGCCCGCCGCGTCGCGCCGAGATGAAGCGCTCGATGGAAGCCCTGATCCATCACTTCAAGCTCTATACCGAGGGCTTCCGGACCCCGGCCGGCGAGGTCTATGCCTGCGTCGAAGCCCCCAAGGGCGAGTTCGGCGTGTTCGTGGTCTCGGACGGCACCAACAAGCCCTATCGCTGCAAGATCCGCGCGCCGGGCTTCCCGCACCTGGCGGCGATGGACTGGATGAACCGCGGCCACCAGTTGGCTGACGTTTCGGCCATCCTCGGCTCGCTGGACATCGTGTTCGGGGAGATCGACCGGTGAGCCTGGCCGCTGTCGCCCAAGCCCAGCTCGACGCCTATAACGCCCAGGACCTCGACGGCCTGTGCCGTTGCTTTGCGGACGACATGGTCGTTGCCGAGCTCAATGCAGAGCCGAACCTGCATGGCGTGGCGGCGTTCCGCGAGCGCCATGTCGGCCTGTTCGCTCAGTTTCCGCAGAACCGCGCCGAGCTCGTGGGCCGCGTGGAGATCGGCAACCGGGTCATCGACCATGAGCGGGTTTTCCGTTCGCCCGACGCGGTGCCTTTCGAGGTCGCCGCCATCTACACCTTCGCCGGCGACAAGATCGCCCGCGTTGATTTCGTGAAAGCCTGACGCATGTCCGTTCGTCGTCTCGCCAAGGAACAGCCCGCCAGCTTCGCCTTCTCGGCCGAAAGCCAGGCCAAGGCTGACTGGTGGAAAGCCAAATACCCCGCCGAGCGCAAGCAATCGGCCGTGATCCCCATGCTCTGGCTGGCCCAGAAGCAGGAGGGCTGGATTTCCGAGCCTGCCATCCAGGAGATCGCCAGACAGCTTCAGATGCCCGTCATCCGGGTTCTGGAAGTGGCGACCTTCTACGTGATGTTCCAGCTGCAGCCGGTCGGCAAGGTGGCCTTCGTCCAGCTCTGCGGCACCACGCCGTGCCAGCTGCGCGGCGCGCTCGACCTCCGCGCGGTTCTGAAGGCCAAGATTGGCGAAGCCCATCATGTCTCGGCTGACGGCAAGTTCAGCTGGGAAGAGGTCGAGTGCCTCGGGGCCTGCTGCAACGCGCCGATGGCGGCGATCAATGACTACTACTACGAAGACCTGACGCCGGAGAGCCTGGCCCAGATCCTCGACGACTTCGCCGCCGGCAATTCGCCGCAGCCGGGCAGCTATATCGGCCGCAAGGCGTCTGAGCCGAAGGACTCGATCCAGACCCTGACCGATCCCAAGCTGTATGACGGCTCGCTGGCCAAGAAGATCAAGATTCCCAACCTGCCGGAGAAGCCCAAAAAGGCCCCGAAGGCGGAGCCAGCCGCCTGATGTCTACCGATGCCGTCCTCCAGAAGAAGCGCCTGACCACGATGCTCGCCATCGACGCGGTCTGCTTCGTGCTGGCCGGGGCGGCGATCGTCGGCCATGTGAGCTTTGGCATTGGCTGGCTACTGCCGGCTTTCCTGCTGCTCGTGGCCGCAGGGCTCGCTGCGCAAATCTGGTTCGTTCTGGGCTGGATGCGCGCGGTCAAGACCGAGGAGGGGACGGCGTCATGATCGACGAAAGTGCCCTCAACCTGAAAAAAGCAGCCTATGCCGACTCGATTCGGGCGCTTGGTCGCCGGGAACGGGGCGTCGGTTTCGTCGCCTGCCTGCTGGGGGCCTTGCTCCTCATCTGGGGCCGTATGGTCTCTGGGGCCCCGGATTGGGCCGTTGTCGCAGGTCTTGTGACGATTGCGGCGGGCTGGCTGCTTTTCGCCTATGTCATCCTTCGTCGGACGCGCTATGTGCGCGCCCATCCATTCGATCCGCAAAGCTGAGTCATGGTCGGTATCCTCGAAGACAAGGACCGCATCTTCACCAACCTCTATGGCCTCCACGACTGGGGCCTCGAGGGCGCGAAGAAGCGCGGCTGCTGGAATGGCACCAAGGACATCCTGGACGCCGGGCGCGACTGGATCATCGACAACATGAAGAACTCCGGCCTGCGTGGCCGGGGCGGGGCGGGCTTCGGCACCGGCCTGAAGTGGTCGTTCATGCCCAAGGAAGTGAAGGACGGTCGTCCGCACTATCTGGTCGTCAACGCCGACGAATCCGAGCCGGGCACTTGCAAGGACCGGGAGATCATGCGGCATGATCCCCACCTCCTGATCGAAGGCTGCCTGATCGCCTCGCGCGCCATGCTGGCCCACGCCTGCTACATCTACATCCGCGGCGAATATGTCCGTGAGCGCGAAGTGCTCGAAGCGGCGATCAAGCAGGCCTACGAGGCCAAGCTGATCGGCAAGAACAACATCCATGGCTGGGACTTCGACCTCTACGTCCACCATGGCGCCGGGGCCTATATCTGCGGCGAAGAGACCGCCCTGCTGGAAAGCCTTGAAGGCAAGAAGGGCCAGCCGCGCCTGAAGCCGCCGTTCCCGGCCGGCGCGGGCCTTTACGGCATGCCCACCACGGTCAACAACGTCGAGAGCATCGCGGTTGCCGGGACCATCCTGCGCCGCGGGGCCTCGTGGTTCGCGGGCTTTGGTCGTCCCAACAACACCGGCACCAAGCTCTTCTGCGTCAGCGGGCACGTGAACACGCCCTGCAACGTCGAAGAGGCGATGAGCATCCCCTTCCGTCAGCTGATCGAGGATCACTGCGGCGGCATCCGGGGTGGCTGGGGCAATCTGAAGGCCGTCATTCCGGGCGGTTCGTCCGTGCCGATGATTCCGGCTGAGCAGTGCGAAGATCTGCCGATGGACTTCGACGCCCTGCGCGCCCTGCGCTCTGGCCTCGGAACCGCCGCCGTCATCGTCATGGACAAGGACACCGATCTCGTTCGTGCCATCGCGCGCCTGAGCTATTTCTACAAGCATGAGAGCTGCGGCCAGTGCACGCCGTGCCGCGAAGGCACCGGCTGGATGTGGCGGGTCATGGAGCGCATGGTCACCGGCGAGGCCGATCCGAAAGAGATCGACACCCTGCTGGACGTCACGACCCAGGTTGAAGGTCACACCATCTGCGCCCTCGGAGACGCGGCCGCCTGGCCGATCCAGGGCCTGTTCCGTCACTTCCGCCACGAGGTGGAGGATCGGATTGCATCCTATCGTAGCGGTCGCCTGCACGTGCAGGGCGCCAAGCTGATCGCGGCGGAGTAACAAGCATGGCTATCGCCAAGGTTAACGGCGTCGAGGTCGAGTTCGAGCCCGGCATGACGGTTCTGCAGGTTGCGGAACTGGCCGGGGAAGAAATCCCGCGCTTCTGCTATCACGAGCGCCTCAGCATCGCCGGCAACTGCCGGATGTGCCTGGTTGAGGTGAAGCCTGGTCCGCCGAAGCCGCAGGCGTCGTGCGCCCTACCGGCCGCCGAGGGCCAGGAGATCTTCACCAAGACTCCGATGGTCAAGAAGGCCCGCGAAGGGGTGATGGAGTTCCTGCTCATCAACCACCCGCTGGATTGCCCGATCTGCGACCAGGGCGGCGAGTGCGACCTGCAGGACCAGGCCATGGGCTATGGCCGCGACGACAGCCGTTACGAAGAGAACAAGCGCGCCGTTGAAGAAAAGGCCATGGGCCCGCTGATCAAGACGGTGATGACCCGCTGCATCCAGTGCACGCGTTGCGTCCGTTTCATCACCGAAGTCGCCGGCTCACCGGAGATCGGCCTGATCTCGCGCGGCGAAGACGTTGAAATCACAACCTATCTCGGCGCGGCGGTGACGTCGGAGCTGTCGGCCAATGTGATCGACCTCTGCCCGGTCGGCGCTCTGACCTCCAAGCCCTACGCCTTCGAGGCGCGGCCTTGGGAACTGAAAAAGACCGAGAGCATCGACGTCATGGACGCGCTGGGCTCGGCAATCCGGGTCGACAGCCGCGCTGCCGCCGTGCTGCGCGTGCTGCCGCGCGTCAACGAAGACGTCAACGAAGAGTGGATCTCGGACAAGACGCGCTACGCCGTCGACGGCCTGCAACGGCAGCGTCTCGACCGTCCCTATGTGCGCGTCGGCGGCAAGCTGCAGCCGGCCACCTGGGCCCAGGCCTTCTCGGCCGTGGCTGAAAAGATCAAAGCCACGTCACCGGACCGCATCGGTGTCATCGCCGGCGATCTGCAGGACGCCGAAAGCCTGAAGGCGACCAAGGACCTCTTTAGCGCCCTCGGCGTGAAGAACCTCGACGCCCGCCAGGACGGTGTGGCGCTGGGCGAGGGGGCCCGCGAAAGCTGGCTGTTCAACTCGACCATCGCCGGCATCGAGAATGCCGACGTCATCCTGCTGGTCGGGACCAATCCCAGGATCGAAGCCCCGGTGCTCAACACCCGCCTGCGCAAGCAGTGGATCGCGGGCAAGCTGCGGGTCGGCGTGATCGGCGAGCAGGGCGACCTGACCTACGAATACGACTACCTGGGTGCAGGTGCCAAAACCCTGACGGGCCTGGCCAAGAGCAAGTCTGACTTTGCCACCGCCCTGAAGAATGCCGAGCGCCCGGCCATCATCCTCGGCCAGGGGGCCCTGACCCGGGCTGACGGCGCGGCTGTACTGAAGGCCGCCGGCGCGGTCGCCAAGGCGTTCAAGATTGTCCGCGACGGCTGGAACGGCTGGAACGTCCTGCATACGGCCGCTGCGCGCGTTGCCGGGCTGGACCTGGGCTTCGTGCCGGGCGAGGGCGGTCTGACGGCAGGGCAGATGCTGAAGCCTGGCGCTTTGGATGTGCTGTTCCTGCTGGGCGCAGACGAGTGCGAAACCGCCGCTTCGGACGCCTTCAAGATCTATCTGGGCACCCACGGCGACAACGGGGCCCATAAGGCCGACGTGATCCTGCCGGGCGCGGCTTATACCGAAAAGAACGGCCTCTATGTGAATACCGAGGGCCGGGTTCAGATGGGTGAGCGGGCCGTATTCCCGAAGGGCGAGGCCAAGGAAGACTGGTCGATCCTGCGGGCCCTGTCCGAACTTCTCGGCCACAAGCTGCCCTATGACAGCCTGGAGCAACTGCGGGCCAAGCTGTTTGCCGACCATCCGACCTTCGGCCAGATCGACTTCGCGCCGGGTTCGATCCCGACCGCGTTCGATGTGGCTTCGGTCGGCGGTGCCGGTGACCTCTCGGACGCTCCGTTCGAGAGCGCGGTCAAGGCCTTCCACCTGACCAATCCCATCGCGCGCGCCAGCGTGACCATGGCCGAATGTGCGGCTGTGGTCTCCGGCGCTGCCAAGATCGCGGCGGAGTAGGCCGATGAGCGAGTTCTTCTCCAACCCCGCAGTGTCCTGGACCCTGCTGACCACCGGCGGCATCCTGCTGGTGGTGATCTGGGTTCTGCTGAGCCTGGCGTTCCTGCTGCTGGCCGACCGCAAGATCTGGGCCGGCGTCCAGATGCGCAAGGGCCCCAACGTCGTGGGTCCGTTCGGTCTGCTTCAGTCCTTCGCCGACTTCTTCAAGTTCGTGCTGAAGGAAATCATCATCCCGGCCGGTGCCGACAAGGTGGTTTTCATTCTCGCGCCGCTGCTCAGCCTGATCCTGGCCTTTGTCGGCTGGGCGGCCGTGCCGTTCGCGCCGGGCTGGGTGGTGTCGAACATCAATGTCGGCATCCTGTATCTGCTGGCGATGAGCTCGCTCGGCGTCTACGGCATCATCATGGGCGGCTGGGCTTCGAACTCGAAGTACCCATTCCTGGGCGCCCTGCGCTCGGCGGCGCAGATGGTGTCCTATGAGGTCTCGATCGGCCTGATCATCATCACGGTGATCCTGCTGGCCGGCTCGATGAACCTGTCGACCATCGTCGAGGCCCAGTCGGGCTGGTTCTGGAACTGGAACGTCTTCGGCGGCGGCCTGAAGAACATCGTGCTGCTGCCGGTCATGGTGATCGCCATGGGCATGTTCTACATCTCGGCCCTGGCCGAGACGAACCGCCCGCCGTTCGACCTGCCGGAAGCGGAATCCGAACTCGTGGCCGGCTATCAGGTCGAGTACAGCTCGACCCCATACCTGCTGTTCATGGTCGCTGAGTATTCCAACATCGTCCTGATGTGCGCGATGATCAGTGTCCTGTTCTTCGGCGGCTGGAACCCGGGCTTCCCGATTGACTTCCTGAAGACCTGGCCGACCTTCTGGGCCAACCTCCTTCTGGCGATCGTGTTCTTCGCCAAGATCTGCTTCTGGTTCTTCATGATCGCCATGGCGAAGGCCATCGTGCCCCGCTACCGCTATGACCAACTGATGCGTCTGGGCTGGAAGGTCTTCCTGCCCACCTCGCTGGTGCTGGTCGCCCTGGTCGCTGCCTGGCGCGTGTTCGGTCCGGGGGCCTGATGAAACTGATGGCCGCCCTTGCCCTGACAGCTTTGTCGGTCTCGTCGCTGGCGGCCTGCGCCGCTGCGGACGCGCCGACGGGGCGGTCCTATTCGCTGGGCCGCGGCATCGTGAACTATGACGAACTCCGCCGGGCCGGCGACAAGTGCAAGGCCGATGGCGGAACTCTGCAAGCGAAGCAGGACGGGGGAGATCCCGCCCAGCTTTCCAACTACACCTGCGTCATTTCCCGGAACGGCAAATGAAGCGGGCGGCCCTAGGGATTGTAGCGCTCTGCCTTCTGGCAGGCTGCACGACCTGGGGAACGGGACTGTCGAGGCCGCCGCAGCGGTCGCTCGAGGAGCAGGTCGAGGCGCGCCGCAAGGCTGACGACGAGATCCGGAAATGCGTCCTGGAGCAGTCTGTGCGTCGGCAGCAGCAAGATCAGGGGAGGGACGTTCGTCCCTTCCCTAAAGAAAAGTGTTAGGAGAGCTCTGGTGTTCCAGCGCATCACACAGGCGGTCAAGGGCGCGGCCCTTCTCGACTTCGCGGGGGCCTTCGGGCTGGCGATGAAGTACATGATCGCGCCCAAGAAGACCGTGATCTATCCGAACGAGCGCAACCCGCAGTCGCCGCGGTTCCGCGGCGAGCACGCCCTGCGTCGCTATCCGTCGGGCGAAGAGCGCTGCATCGCCTGCAAGCTCTGCGAAGCCATCTGTCCGGCCCAGGCCATCACGATCGAGGCCGAGCCGCGCGAGGACGGCAGCCGCCGGACGACCCGTTACGACATCGACATGGTCAAGTGCATCTATTGCGGTCTGTGCCAGGAGGCCTGCCCGGTCGATGCCATCGTGGAAGGTCCGAACACCGAGTTCGCGACCGAAACCCGCGAAGAGCTTTATTACGACAAGGAACGGCTTCTCGATAATGGCGACCGCTGGGAACGTCTGATCGCGAAGAATCTGGAGTTGGACGCGCCTTACCGTTAAGGACGGGACGCGAATCCGAAGGGGGCGATGCGCCGGTTGGCGCCGTCGTCGTGAACGTAGATTTCAGGGGAGCAGCCTTGCAGGCGATCGCTTTCTATTTGCTGGCTTTTGTGACGCTTGCGGCGGGTCTTCTCGTCGTCTCGGCGCGAAACCCCGTGCACTCGGTGCTCTTCCTGATCACCGCCTTCTTCTCGGCCGCCGGCCTTTTCGTCCTGC
This sequence comes from Caulobacter sp. HMWF025, assembly GCF_003060965.1. Classification (GTDB taxonomy): domain Bacteria; phylum Pseudomonadota; class Alphaproteobacteria; order Caulobacterales; family Caulobacteraceae; genus Caulobacter. The sequence goes on from NZ_QAII01000048.1 coordinate 44,278, forward strand.
TGGGCGCGGAGTTCCTGGCGATGCTACTGATCGTCGTCTACGTCGGCGCAGTCGCGGTGCTGTTCCTGTTCGTGGTCATGATGCTCGACATCGACTTCGAGGCGCTTCGTAAGGGCTTTGCCCAGTACCTGCCGGTCGGCGGTCTAGTGGCGGGTGTGCTGACGCTGGAGATGATCTTCGTTGCGGCCACGGTCGCCACCAACGGAGCCGCCGGCAAGAACGCCACGCCGATGGCCTCGCCCGAGGGGATCAGCAACACCGAAGCGATCGGTCGCGTGCTCTACACGGACTACGTCTTCTTCTTCCAGATGGCCGGTCTGGTCCTGCTGGTCGCCATGATCGGGGCCATCGTGCTGACCCTGCGCCACAAGCCGGGCGTTCGTCGCCAGGACATCGGCAAGCAAGTTGCCCGTTCGCCCAAGACCGGGATGGAACTGGTCCAGATCAAGCCGGGTGAGGGGATCTCCGAATGATCGGCCTGTCGCACTATCTCATCGTCGCCGCGATCCTGTTCACCATCGGGGTCTTCGGGATCTTCGTGAACCGCAAGAACATCATCGTCATCCTGATGTCGATCGAGCTGATCCTGCTGGCGGTGAACATCAACCTCGTCGCATTTTCGGCCTATCTCCACGATGTGGTCGGGCAGATCTTTGCGATGTTCGTGCTGACCGTTGCCGCCGCCGAGGCGGCTGTCGGTCTGGCCATTCTCGTCACCTTCTTCCGAAACCGCGGTGATATCGCGGTGGACGACGCCAGCATGATGAAGGGCTAAGCGACGTCATGCAGACGATAGTCACCATTATCCTCTTTGCGCCCCTGGTCGCCGCGCTGGTGGCCGGCCTGTTCGGGCGCCGTATCGGCGATGTTGCCTCGCAGGCTGTGACC
>NZ_QAII01000048.1:45175-45274 GCF_003060965.1 Caulobacter sp. HMWF025
TCGCTGGTCACCGCCGCCGACTTCATGCAGCTGTTCTTCGGCTGGGAAGGCGTGGGCCTGGCCTCGTACCTGCTGATCGGCTTCTGGTTCAAGAAGCCT
>NZ_QAII01000048.1:45284-45383 GCF_003060965.1 Caulobacter sp. HMWF025
ACCGGTGCCCTTGTCCTGGCCTGTGCGCTCTCCTGGTACACCTTTAGCCAATGGACCTGGGGGCATATGGAGGCCTTCACTGTCCACCTGCTTCCGTTC
>NZ_QAII01000048.1:45393-50411 GCF_003060965.1 Caulobacter sp. HMWF025
TCGGCCAGCGCCGCCGCGATCAAGGCCTTCGTGGTCAACCGCGTCGGCGACTTCGGCTTTGCGCTCGGGATCATGACCACCTACTGGGCGTTCGGCACGATCCAGTTCGCTGAACTCTTCCCGCAGATCGCCGCTAACGCTGGTCGCACCTGGGAGTTTGCGGGTCACACCTTCCCGCTGATGGACATCGCCTGCTTCCTGCTGTTCATCGGTGCGATGGGCAAGTCGGCGCAGTTCTTCCTGCACACCTGGCTTCCGGACGCCATGGAAGGCCCGACCCCGGTCTCGGCCCTGATCCACGCGGCGACCATGGTCACCGCCGGCGTCTATATGCTTTGCCTGCTGTCGCCGATGTTTGAGTACGCTCCGGTGGCCAAGAACATCGTTACGGTGATCGGCGCGGTGACCGCCCTGTTCGCCGCTACGGTCGGGCTCACCCAAAACGACATCAAACGGGTCATCGCCTATTCGACCTGCTCGCAGCTGGGCTACATGTTCTTCGCGGCCGGTATCGGTGCCTATCAGGCGGCGATGTTCCACCTGTTCACCCACGCCTTCTTCAAGGCGCTGCTGTTCCTGGGCGCCGGCTCGGTGATCCACGGGATGCACCACGAGCAGGACATGCGGAAGTATGGCGCACTCGCCAAGCTTCTGCCGGTGACCTTCATCGCCATGACCATCGGCACCATCGCCATTACCGGTCTCGGCTTCCCGCCGCTGCACCTGGGCTTCGCCGGCTTCTATTCGAAGGACACCATCATCGAGGCGGCTTTCGCGGCCGGTGGTGCCAACAGCATCGCCATGTTCGCCTTCGTCATCGGTTTGCTGGTGGCCGGCCTGACCTCATTCTATTCGTGGCGCCTGGCCTTCTTCACCTTCAACGGCACGGCGCGCTGGGGTCATGACGAGCATCACGCGGACGCGGCTCATGGCCACGATGCGCACGGCCATGACGACCACGCCGCCCATGACGATCAAGGGCACGACGACCACCACGGCCACGACCACAAGCCGCACGAAAGCCCCTGGGTGATGCTGCTGCCGCTGGTCGTTCTGTCGATCGGTGCCGTGCTCGCCGGCTTCGTGTTCGTCGACTACTTCGTCGGCCATCACCAGGAAGAGTTCTGGCGCGGCGCGATCTACAACGCCCCGACCAACCACGTGCTGCATGAAGCCCACGGCGTCCCCGACTGGGTGAAGTGGAGCCCGCTGATCGCCTCGATCCTCGGCCTGTTCATCGCCGTCTGGGTTTACCTGGTGAAGGGCAAGGAACGCCTGGGGGCCAAGCTCGCCGCGCGTAACGGCCCGCTCTACGTCTTCTTCTTCAATAAGTGGTTCTTCGACGAACTGTACGATGCGACCTTCGTGCGCGCCGCGAAGTTCATGGGTGACCTGTTCTGGAAGGGCGGGGACCAGAAGATCATCGATGGCCTCGGCCCCGACGGCGTCAGCGCCGTCAGCTATGAGGTCGGCCGCCGGACCGGCAAGCTCCAGACCGGCTATGTCTATCACTATGCGTTCGTCATGCTGCTCGGCGTTGCCGGTCTGCTGACCTTCGCCCTGTACGCATTCCGTTGAGGGGGACGGAGCTAATGACCGGCCTTCTCAGCCTCACCACCTTCGCGCCCCTGGTCGGCGTGGCCGTCCTGCTGGCGGTCCGTACGATCAAGGGCGACAGCGCCGCCACGGACGCTCTGGCCAAATGGATTGCCCTGGCGACCACTCTGGTCACCTTCGCCCTTTCCATCCTTCTGGTAGCACAGTTTGACGCCAAGAACCCGGGCTTCCAGTTCGTGGAAGACGTGGCCTGGTTCGCCGGTCTGCACTACCGCATGGGTGTGGACGGGATTTCGATCCTGTTCGTCCTGCTGACCGCCTTCCTGCTGCCGATCTGTATCCTGGCCAGCTGGACTTCGATCGAGAAGCGGGTCGTTGAATATCTGATCGCCTTCCTGGTCCTGGAGACCCTGGTGATCGGCGTGTTCTGCGCGCTGGATCTGATCCTCTTCTACCTGTTCTTCGAAGGCGGCCTGGTGCCGATGTTCCTGATCATCGGGATCTGGGGCGGCAAGCGCCGGATTTACGCCGCCTACAAGTTCTTCCTCTACACGCTGCTCGGCTCGGTGCTGATGCTGGCCGCCATCCTGGCCATGATCTCGATCTCGGGCACATCTTCGATCCCCGAACTGATGAGCTTCAAGTTCGCGCCGTGGCTGCAAACCTGGCTGTGGCTGGCCTTCTTCGCCAGCTTCGCGGTCAAGATGCCGATGTGGCCGGTCCATACTTGGCTGCCCGACGCCCACGTTGAGGCCCCGACGGCCGGTTCGGTCATCCTCGCCGGTATTCTGCTCAAGATGGGCGGCTATGGCTTCATGCGCTTCAGCCTGCCGATGTTCCCCAATGCCTCAGAGATGTTCCAGCCGCTGGTGTTCGCGATGTCGGCCATCGCCATCGTCTACACCTCGCTGGTCGCGTTCCGTCAGACCGACATCAAGAAGCTGATCGCCTATTCGTCGGTCGCCCACATGGGCTTCGTGACGATGGGCATCTTCTCGGGCAATGCGGCGGGCGAGCAGGGTGCCATCTTCCAGATGCTCAGCCACGGGGTGATCTCGGGCGCGCTCTTCCTCTGCGTCGGTGTTGTCTATGACCGCATGCACACCCGCGAGATCGCCTTCTACGGCGGTCTGACCAACCGGATGCCCTTGTACGCGGCGACCTTCCTGCTGTTCACCATGGGCAATGTCGGCCTGCCGGGCACATCCGGCTTCGTCGGCGAGATCCTGACCATGACCGGGACCTATCAAGCCTCAACCTGGACGGCGATCGTTGCGGCCTCCGGCGTTATCCTGTCGGCCATGTATGCGCTGACGCTGTACCGCCGGGTGATGTTCGGCGAGATCGTCAATCCGGAACTCAAGACGATCACTGATCTGGACAAGCGCGAGATCCTGATCTTCGCCCCGCTGATCGTCTCGACCCTGGTTCTGGGTGTCTATCCGAATTTCGTGTTTAACCTGACCGCGTCGTCTGTCGACGCGCTGGTTGGCGCCTGGCGCGCCGCCGTGGGCGGGTGAGGGACTGATGACGTTTTCCGCCAATCTTTCACTGGTTCTCCCTGAGGTCATCCTCGCGGGTTCAGCGCTTGCCCTGCTGGTCTGGGGTGCTTTCCAGGGCAAGGCTTCACCGGCCTTCACCCTGGCGAGTGTCCTGGCCCTTCTGGCGGCAGCCTTTGCGGCCGTGGTTGGTCCGCACGGTCATGCGTTCAATGGTGCCTACTCGGCTGACGCGGCATCGACCTATGCCAAGGTGGCAATTTTCATCTCCAGCGCGGTCGGTATCGTGCTGGGGGATCGCTGGCTGGCCCAGCGCGGCGACCAGAAGTTTGAATATGCCGTCCTGATCATCCTCGCGGCCCTCGGTATGGGCGTGACGGTGTCGGCGGGTGACCTGATCAGCCTCTACATCGGCGTCGAGCTTCAGTCGCTCGCCCTGTATGTCCTTGCCGCCTTCCGCCGGGATGACGCCAAGGCCTCGGAAGCCGGTCTGAAATACTTTGTGCTCGGGGCGCTGTCTTCGGGCCTGCTGCTCTATGGCAGCTCGTTGATCTACGGCTTTGCCGGTTCGACCCGGTTTACCGACATCGCTGCCGCAGCACACGGCACACATGGCGTCGGCTTGCTCTTTGGCCTGATCTTCCTGATCTGCGGCCTGGCCTTCAAGGTCTCGGCCGCGCCGTTCCACATGTGGACGCCGGACGTCTATGAAGGCGCACCGACTCCGGTGGTGGGCTTCTTCGCCGCCGCGCCCAAGCTGGCGGCCATGATGATGTTCGCCCGCGTGCTGGGCGACGCCTTCCCCGATTCGGTTGGCCAGTGGCGTCAGGTTCTGGTGATCGCAGCCTTGATTTCGGTTTTCGTCGGGGCCTTCGCGGGTCTTGCCCAGACCAATCTCAAGCGCCTGTGGGCCTATAGCTCTATCGCCAATGTCGGCTACGCCCTTCTGGGTGTCGCAACCGGCGGTGAGACGGGCCTGCACGCCATGCTGGTCTTCATGATCCTCTACATGGTCGATGTGACCGGTTTCTTCGCCTGCCTTCAGGCCCTCAGCCGAGACGGCAAGCCCATGGAGACCGTTGAGGACATGGCCGGCCTGATCAAGGAACGCCCGGGCATCGCCCTAGCCATGACGGCTTTCTCGCTGTCCGCGCTTGGCCTGCCGCCGTTCTCGGGTTTCTGGTCGAAGTTCTACGTCTTCAAGGCCGCTCTCGGGACGGGTGACGTCCTGATGCAAACCGCAGCGGTTCTCGGCCTGGTCGGCAGCGTGGTTGGTGCCTTTTACTATCTGCGCCTGATCAAGAGCATGTGGTTCGATGCCTCCAAGGGCAGCGTTGATGCTCCTGCTCCCGCCGCGCGCGCGGTGGGGTTTGCGGCGGCCTTGTTTGCTTTCCCTGTGGTTCTGTTTGCGCTCGTCTGGCTTGACCCGGCTGCCAAGGCCGCTGCGGCGGCCTTTGGCCACGCGTGACGTGACGGGCGAGTCCCGGTCCCGCAGCGGGCCGCCCGTCGTCATTTTTGACGAGATCGACTCGACCAATGCGGAGGCGCGTCGCCGCGCCGAGGCCGGCGAGGAGGGGCCTGTCTGGTTGCTCGGGCTCCGTCAAACCTCGGGGCGTGGCCGGCGAGGGCGAGCCTGGGAAACCGGGCAGGGTAATCTGGCCGCGACCCTGCTGTTTCGGACGGAGAAGCCGGCTGCGGAGGCGGCCCAGGTTTCCTTCGTTGCGGCGCTCGCCGTCGCCGATCTCCTGGACCTCTATGTTCCGGCCCATCTTGTTTCATTGAAATGGCCCAACGACCCGCTCATCGGCGGATTGAAGGCCAGTGGCATTCTCGTCGAGTCCGGGTCCAGCGCTTTGGGCGGGCTCTGGATTGCTGTCGGTATCGGCGTGAACCTTGTGCAGGGGCCGGCGGCAAGCGAGCGTCCGGCAACCTCGGTGATGGCGCATAGTGCTACGGCGGTAC
>NZ_QAII01000048.1:50421-76007 GCF_003060965.1 Caulobacter sp. HMWF025
TTTGCAAGGTGGCAGGGCGTCTGGGAGCAGGTCGGCTTTCCCGCAATCGCCCAGGCCTGGACGGAACGGGCTTACGGGCTCGGCGAAGCCTGTGTCGCCAGGCTCGGCCATGAAACCGTCGAGGGCATCGCAGAAGGCCTGGATACCGACGGTTCGCTGCGCCTGCGTCTGGTTGATGGATCGGTGCGGCGGATTTCTGCCGGGGACGTCTTCTTTGGTGAGGCAGGCTGATGCTGCTGGCGATTGAACAGGGCAATACCAACACCATGTTCGCCATCCACGATGGCCAGAGCTGGATCGCCCAGTGGCGCTCGGCGACCGAGAGCACCCGTACAGCTGATGAATATGTCGTCTGGCTGTCTCAACTCCTGTCGATGCAGGGACTGGGTTTTCGGGCCATCGATGCGTGCATCATCTCGAGCGTCGTCCCGCAGTCGATTTTCAACCTGCGCAACCTGTCGCGGCGTTATCTGAATGTCGAACCGCTGGTGATCGGCGAGAATGCCAAGCTCGGCGTGGATGTCCGGATCGAGAAGCCTTCGGAAGCCGGTGCCGACCGCCTCGTCAATGCCGTCGGGGCCAGCATGGTCTATCCCGGCCCGCTGATCGTGATCGACAGCGGCACGGCAACGACGTTTGACATTGTCGCCTCAGACGGTGCCTTTGAGGGCGGCATCATCGCCCCAGGTATCAACCTTTCCATGCAGGCCTTGCATGAGGCAGCCGCCAAGCTGCCCAGGATCGCGATCCAGCGCCCGGCGCGGGTCGTCGGCAAGGATACCGTCGGGGCCATGCAGTCAGGCGTCTTCTGGGGCTATATTGCCCTCATCGAAGGCTTGATCACGCGCATCAAGGCCGAACGTGCTGAAACCATGACCGTGGTCGCGACCGGCGGCGTCGCTTCGCTGTTCGAAGGCGCAACCGACAGCATCGACCACTTCGATCCAGATCTGACCATTCGTGGTCTCCTCGAGATTCATCGCCGCAACACCAGTTTAGAGACCTGATGACCAAATTTACCGACAAGCCTTCCCCCGACGACGAACTCGTTTTTTTGCCCCTGGGCGGATCCAACGAGATCGGCATGAACTTCAATCTCTATGGTTTTGGTCCGCCGACCGATCGCAAGTGGATCGTCGTTGACCTGGGCGTGACATTCGGCGACCAGACGACGCCCGGCGTTGAGATCATCCTTCCTGATCCCGAGTTTATCGAAGCCTACGCCGATGACATCCTCGGCATCGTTCTGACCCATGCCCACGAAGACCATCTGGGTGCCGTGCACTGGCTCTGGCCGCGGCTGAAGGCACCCGTCTATGCCACGCCGTTTACGGCCTTTCTGCTGCGCGAGAAGCTTCGGGACGCGCGGCTACTGGACGAGGTTTCCATCACCGAGATCCCGTTGGGTGGTCAGTTCGACCTTGGCCCCTTCCACCTGGAAATGATCACCCTGACCCACTCGATCCCGGAGCCGAACGGCCTGGCGATCAAGACGCCGCTCGGGACGATCCTGCACACCGGAGACTGGAAGATCGATCCCGAGCCTCAGCTCGGGGCCGCGACCGATATCGATGCCATCCGCAAGCTCGGCGACGAGGGCGTGCTGGCCATGGTGTGCGACAGCACCAACGTCTTTGTTGACGGAGAAGCCGGCTCAGAAGCTGATGTGCGCGTCGCCATGAACCGGCTGATCTCCAGCCTCACCGGCAAGATTGCCGTGGCCTGTTTTGCCTCCAACGTCGCCCGTATGGACACCGTGATCCGGGCGGCCCAGGCGGCGGGGCGCAAGGTTTGCCTGGCCGGGCGCTCCATGCACCGCATGAGCGCGGCGGCCCGCTCCGTTGGGCTCTTCCAGGATATCGAGCCGTTCATCACAGACGATCAAGCCAAGTACCTGCCCGAGAACGAGGTTCTGTTCCTCTGCACGGGTAGCCAAGGGGAGGCGAGGGCCGCCCTGTCGCGGATCGCCGAGGGCAACCATCCGCACGTCAAGCTCTCCCAGGGTGATCACGTGGTCTTCAGTTCGCGGATCATTCCCGGGAACGAGATTCCGATCCGCAACCTTCAGAACAAGCTGGCTGACCGGGGCGTGCGCTTGCACACCGAGCGCGACACGCCCGGCATTCACGTCAGCGGTCACCCCTGTCGTGACGAACTCAAGCAGATGTACCAGTGGGCGCGGCCGCAGATCGCTGTCCCGACCCATGGCGAGCGTCGCCATCTGATCGAACATGCCGCCTTTGCCAAAGACCTCCAGATCCCCTTTGCCGTTACGCCGCGCAATGGCGATATGGTTCGGCTTGCTCCGGGCCACGCCGAAATCATCGATGAAGTGCCGGCAGGACGGCTCTATGTGGATGGTGGTGTCGTGACACCGGAAAATGGTCAGGCTCTCCGTGAGCGGCGCCATGCAGCGTTCAACGGCATGCTCGCGGTTTCCATTGTGCTGGACGGCAAGAACCGGATCGTATCGGGGCCGCAGGTGCGGGGCCTTGGACTGGCCGGTGACAATGAATACCCGCTCGACGAGGCGATGGACGATCTGGCGGAAGAAGCCGAGACCGCTTTCAAGCGGATGGGCGGAGACGACAAGGAGATCGACGAAGCCATCGAGAGCGCCATTTCGCGCGCTGTCAAAAAGGCGGCATTCCGGATCTGGGAGCGCAAGCCCGTCGTCGAGACGACCGTTCTCCGGATCTGACGTAGCGGCAGGCCTGCGCGCCGTACAAACGACACGGCGCGTGGGTCTTTTCGCAATGCAGCACAGGTGTTACGCCTTCGCGCAAACAAGAAATGCGCGGGAGCAGGATCATGATCGGCAAGCTGAACCATGTAGGCGTGGCCACGCCTTCCATCGATGACTCCGTCAAGATGTATCGCGATCTGCTGGGCGCGACATCGGTCACGGACAAGTGGGCCATGCCGGAGCAGGGGGTTTGGGTCTGTTTCGTCAATCTGCCCAACAGCCAGATTGAACTGATCGAGCCCTATGGCGAGTCTTCACCCATTCACGGTTTTCTGGCCAAGAACCCCAAGGGCGGCCAGCACCACATCTGCTTTGAAGTTGAGAACATCTACGAAGCGCGCGACGCGCTTGTCGCCAAGGGCGCTACCGTGCTGGGCGAGCCCCGCATCGGCGCCCACGGCACCCTGATCATCTTCGTTCACCCCAAGGACATGGGCGGCCTTCTGGTCGAACTCATGGAGACGCCCAAGGAGGCGCACCACTGATGGGCCCGATCACCGCCATTGCAATTTTTCTGACGATCTGGTGGACAGTTCTGTTCGTCGTCCTCCCTCTGGGGTCACGAAGCTATCACGAGATGGGTCTCAAGCCGCCGGGTGGCGGTGATCCGGCCGCGCCGGTCAACCCGAACTTGAAGCGCAAGTTTTTTACGACGACCTGGGTCTCCGTGGCGGTGTTTGCGGTTCTCTGGCTGGTCATTCGCTTCCAGTTGATCAGCCTGCCGGCGCTTCCGGCCAGCTATTAGGCATGGGCAATGCCCAAGCCTTGAGCGGCGGGCGATCATTTTGCCCCTGTTCGCTCAAGGCTTAGGCGAAATGCATGAATGATCTGCTCAGCCGGGAAGAGTTGACCCCAACAATCGTTTGGACGCCTAGGGTTGCTCTACGAGACTGGCTTCTCCGGTCTCCTTCTGTGGCGTCTTCCCCGACGAAGAACTTGCAAGGCCGCGCGAGGTTCGCGCGGCCTTCTTTTCTGCTCCCACGTCAGCCTCCGTCATCTTTTTGCCGCGCGCGTTGCCAAGCTGGCGGCCGAAAGGCTATCTCAAGCCCTCATATTGCCCCGGAGACGTCGTCCTGATGCGCCTGTCGCGCTATTTCCTGCCCGTCCTGAAGGAAGCTCCTTCCGACGCCCAGATCGTTTCGCACCAACTGATGCTGCGCGCGGGCATGATCCGGCAGGAAGCGGCCGGCATCTATGCCTGGCTGCCTCTGGGTCTCAGGGTTCTGAATCGTATCGAACAGATTGTTCGTGAGGAGATGGACCGGGCCGGTGCCATCGAACTCCTTATGCCGACCCTTCAACTGGCGGATCTGTGGCGCGAGTCAGGGCGTTATGACGCCTATGGCCCCGAAATGCTGCGCATTACCGACCGTCACGAGCGCGAGCTCCTGTACGGACCGACAAATGAAGAGATGATCACCGAGATTTTCCGGGGGTCCGTCAAGAGCTACAAGGATCTGCCCAAGAACCTCTACCACGTTCAGTGGAAGTTCCGGGACGAGCGCCGTCCGCGGTTCGGCGTGATGCGCGGTCGCGAGTTCCTGATGAAGGATGCCTACAGCTTCGATCTCGATGCCGACGGCGCACGCCGGTCGTATAACCGTATGTTCGTGGCCTACCTGAACCTGTTCTCGCGAATGGGCCTGAAGGCCGTACCGATGCGCGCCGACACGGGACCGATCGGCGGTGACCTGAGCCACGAGTTCATTGTCCTGGCCGAGACCGGCGAGAGTGCGGTTTTCTGTCACCGGGATCTGGTAGAAATGGGGGCTCCCGGCCCGGATGTTGATTGGGATGGCGATCTCCAGTCGCTGGTCGATCAGCGCACCGCGCTCTATGCGGCCACAGAGGAAATGCACGACGAGGCAGCCTTCGCGGCGGTGCCGGACGCAGACCGCCTGTCTGCGCGCGGCATTGAGGTGGGCCACATCTTCTCGTTCGGTACCAAGTATTCAGAGCCTATGCGGGCCCTTGTCACCGGCCCCGACGGCAAGGATGTACCCGTCCAGATGGGATCCTATGGCGTAGGCGTCTCGCGGCTGCTCGGCGCGATCATCGAGGCGAGCCATGACTCTGCCGGGATCATCTGGCCGGAGTCGGTTGCGCCGTTCGATGTCGGGATCATCAATATGCGCCAGGGCGATGCGGCCTGTGATGCGGCCTGCGACACGGCCTACAAGGCTCTGACGGCAGCCGGCCGGACTGTTCTCTATGACGACACTGACGCGCGTGGTGGTGCCAAGTTCGCCACTATGGATCTGATCGGTCTGCCCTGGCAGATGATCATCGGTCCCAAGGGCATTGCCGAGGGTGTGGTCGAGATCAAGAACCGCGCGACCGGCGAGCGGTCCACCGCATCACTCGAGTCCGTTCTGGCGGGTTTGACCCAGGGCAAGGCCGCCTGATGGCTGACCTCAGGGCCGCCGGTCCGTTCAGCCGCTGGGAGCGGTCCGTCGCCTGGCGCTATCTACTCGCCAAGCGAAAGAACGGCGGCGTGGCCCTGATCGCGGTGATCTCGTTCTGCGCCGTGATGCTGGCGGTTTTCGCCCTTATCACCGTCATGAGCGTCATGAACGGCTTCCGGGCTGAGCTGCTTGGCAGGATCCTGGGCTTCAACGGGCATCTCTATGTGCAGGCTCCGCTTATAAACGGCCCGAACCGCGATGGGATCATTCGCCAGATCCGTGCCGTCAAAGGCGTCAGCCAGGCCATTCCCGTGGTGGAAGCCCAGGCCATGGTCATTGGCCCGGCGCAGGTCACAGGGGCAATCGTACGCGGGGTGACGCCTGGCGATCTCATGGGTCTGAAAATGATCGCCGGCAACATCAAGCGGGGATCAATGGCCGGCTTCGGTCAGGGCGAATTCGGTGGCGACATCGTGCTGATCGGCGACCGGATGGCGGCCAATCTAGGCGTCGCACCGGGAGACGCTCTGACGCTGATCTCGCCAACCGGGCCCGCCACAGCCTTCGGGACCTCGACCCGCGAGAAAGACTACATCGTTGGGGGTGTTTTCAGTGTCGGCATGAGCCAGTTCGACGAGGCCTATGTCTATATGCCGCTGGAGCAATCCCAGCTGTTCTTTGGTCGCGACACCTCGATCGACTATGTCGAGATCAAGGTTGATGACCCCGATCGCGCCCGAGACCTGAAGCCGGCCGTTGAATCGGCCAGCGGTCCGGGAGCTCTGGTTGCCGACTGGATGGACAAAAACCACAGCTATTTCACTGCGCTGCAGGTTGAGCGAAAGGTGATGCGCCTGATCCTCTTCTGCATTGTCGCCATTGCGACGCTGAACATCATCTCAAGCCTCGTCATGCTTGTGAAAAATAAGGGCCGTGACATCGCCATCCTCAGGACCATGGGGGCGGGGCAGGGGGCTATCCTCCGGATCTTCGTCATGGCCGGGGCATCGATCGGCGTTGCCGGAACTCTGACGGGACTTCTGCTGGGCGTGGCTTTCTGTGCCTACATCACCCCCATCCAGAATTTTGTCGAATGGGTTACCGGAACGGCAGTCTTCAGTGCTGACGTCTACATGCTGTCCCACATCCCCGCCAAGATTGACTGGGTTGAAGTAGGGGGCATTGCCGGCCTCTCTGCCCTGATGAGCATCGCCGCGACCCTTCCGCCGGCCTGGCGGGCCTCGCGCCTCGATCCTGTGGAGGCGCTTCGCTATGAGTGATCCCGTCCTGTCCCTGCGTGGGGTTGAGCGAGTCTATAGAACCGAAGCGGGCGACCTGCCTGTTCTTAGGGGCGTCGACCTTGACGTCTACCCAGGACAGGTCGTCGGTCTGATCGGTCCTTCCGGCTCCGGGAAGTCGTCGCTTTTGCACTCGGCGGGGCTTCTTGAACGGCCTGACAGTGGCATCGTGGCCCTTGCGGGCCGGGACTGCTCGAAACTGTCCGAGCGCGTCCGCACGCGTATTCGTCTTGCAACGGTGGGTTTTGTTTACCAGTTTCACCACCTTCTACCCGAATTCACGGCCTTGGAGAATGTCGCCATGCCCGGCATGATCCTTGGCCGCAGTCGCGCTGATGCTGAGGCGAGGGCGCGGGGTCTACTGACGGAACTCGGTCTCGCGGAACGCCAGAACCATCAGCCCGCCCAGATGTCTGGTGGAGAACAACAGCGCGTTGCCATTGCCCGGGCGTTGGCAAACGAGCCCCGTTTGCTGCTCGCAGACGAGCCGACCGGGAATCTGGATCCTGCGACGTCGGCGACGGTGTTCCAGTCGCTCTATGGTCTTGCCCGCAGCCAGGGCGTTGCGGCCCTGATCGCCACGCACAATATGGATCTGGCCCGCTACATGGACCGGGTGTTTGCCCTGAAGAACGGTCACCTCGAAGAGCAGCGCTTCTAGAGGCTCGCTGTGCTCGTTGCGCGCGCGACGCTTTTGGCGGTGAAATGTATTTCGTCTAAGATATATTATCGGAAATAATGTTGATCAGCCTCGGGCCGGTATTCCGCCGCGCAAACAATCCATGTCTCACGCCCGGGTCTAAGCCATGAAGCGGAGATTGTCGTAGGCTGGCTCGATGTGCGTCGGGAGCCTGGCACTAAGCACTTCGAAATCCAGATCAATATGGAGATTGGTGAGAATGGCGCGACGCGGTTTGGCCCGGGCGATCCATTCAAGCGCCAGATCAACGTGCGCATGGGTCGGATGCGGCGTCCATCGCAGGGCGTCAACGATCCAGACGTCGAGATCCATCAGCGCCGGCCATGACTCTTCGGGGATCCCGACGACATCCGGCGTATAGGCTACGTCGCCGAAGCGAAAGCCGACCGAACGAGCGCCGCCATGGTCCAGGTCAAAACCCAGAACCGGAATGGATCCGCCGGCCCCGTCGATCGACCAGGCCCGGCCGTGGTCCGGAAGCGCCCGTGCCTCACAGATCGCGGGATAGCCGCCATGATGTTCAAAGATGTAGGCGAAGCGCGCCGTTAGGCCAGCAAGCGTTGCTGGATCCATATAGGCCGGTATCTTGCGGCGCTGATTAAGAAAAAAGGGCCTGAGATCATCTATCCCATGAGTCTGGTCAGCATGGTCATGGGTGAAGAGCGCCGCGTCGATGCGGCGAACGCCGGCGCGAACGGACTGCAGCCGGAAGTCCGGAGATGTATCGACCACGACGGTCGTTTCCGCCGTTGCAGTTCCGCTTTCATCTTTGCGACGCACCAGGAGTGAGCACCGGGTTCGCAGATTGCGTGGGTCTTCGGGATTGCAGTCTCCCCAGTTGCCATCCGCGCGCGGAACGCCACCTGAGGATCCAGACCCGAGGATCGTGAATTCAAGGGTCTGGCTCATGGGCGCTGGACCCGATCAAACAGGCTAAAGAACGCGCGTTCAGTCCTGGCCTCAGCTTCCGCTCGACTCCAGCCTCTGATCTCACCGAGCTTGTCGAGGATGTGGGGCAGATAGGCCGGCTCATTCCGTCGGCCGCGCATGGGAACCGGAGCCAGGTAAGGACAATCAGTTTCGACGATGATCCGATCCTCAGGCATGCTGCGGATGACCGCCCTCACCTCCTCAGCCGCCTTGAATGTAGCGATGCCGGAGACCGAAAAATAGGCTCCAAGGTCCACCGCACGCGCCGCAAGTCGGGGGCCGCTGGTGTAGCAGTGCATCAAGATCCGGAAAGCGCCGCGGGCGTACTCTTCCTCGAGTATGTCGCCCATCACGTCGTCGGCCTCTCGTGTATGGACGACCAGGGGCAAACTGGTTTGGCGGGCTGCAGCGATATGAGCGCGGAAGACCCTGGCCTGAACGTCCCGGGGAGAGAAGTCGTAGTGGAAGTCGAGGCCACACTCCCCGATGCCGATGACGCGCGGACGTCGTGCGAGGGTTGCCAGGGTATCGGCCGACAGGTCGGGATCCTCCTTGGCCTCGTGCGGGTGGGTGCCGACCGTGCACCAGATGTCTGGCTCGGCCATCGCGATGGCATGAACGTCGCCGAACGAAGAAACCTTGTCACAAATCGTCACCATGAGCTGGATGCCGGCCTCACGGGCCCGAGCGATCACTGCGGTGCGGTCCTCGGCATATTGGGGGGCATGAAGGTTGACGTGACTATCGATGAGCATGGGCTCACATCGCCGTCCTGGCAGCGGCGCGCAAGTCCGATATTGCACTCCAGAAGACGTCGGCGCGATCCAGATTGACGGCTTCAGCCTCGCCGGGCCAACGGGAGAGCTTCTCCCATACCGCCGCCCATCGGTCGAGCGCCGCAGAACTGCCCGTAGTGGCGAGACGCAGGGTCATGGCGCGGATCTGATCGGCAAGGCGTTCGAACAGCAACTCGAAGCGGGCTGCGCCCTCGCCTCCCCGAAATGTATCTGCCAAGGCCAGCAGGGCGGCTTCGTCAATGCCGGGAAGACCCCGCAGAATCTCGCCGGCGGTATCATCCATGGCCAGGGCACCGGCAGAGGCCAGTTGCAGAGCCCGACCCGGTGCCCCCTGGGCCATCTGGGCCAGACGTTCGGCGGATCTGGAATCAAGGCCTGTCTGATCGACCAACATCTGGGTTGCCAGGCTGAACCCCGGCGCCGGGATCGCCAGGCGCCGGCAGCGAGACCTGATGGTTGGAAGCAGCCTGCCAGGCGAATGGCTGACCAGCAGAATGATCCCCTTGGGTGGCGGTTCCTCAAGTGTCTTTAGGACCGCGTTTGCAGCATTGACGTTGAGATCGTCAGCCGCGTCGATAATGGCGACCCTGTAGGGAGATGTTGCCGGCGAATTGGCAAAGAATTCAGGCAGCCGTCGCGCTTCATCAACCGGGATGGACTTGCGGACCTTCCCGTCATCGGTCGCACGCTCAAGAACCATAAGGTCAGGGTGGGAACGCGCGGAGACCTGACGTGAGACCGGATCCGATGGGGCTGCCCCCAGGATTCCGTAGTCGAGGTTCGCCTGTGCACCCAGGAGCCGGCGGGCCATACGATAGGCCAGGGTTGCCTTCCCGACCCCCTCCCCGCCCGTCAGCAGCCAGGCATGGTGCAGGCGCCCTCTGGACAAGGCATCAAGGAAGGCGGATTCGGCGCGGTCCAGCCCTTCAAGCCTGAATACGTCACGAGGATGCGGCGGAGTTTCCAAATCTAAAGCTCCAGCCTTGACGACACCACGTCCCAGACATTGCAGGATACGACATCAACGGTGGCTGTTGCATCGATCACAGCGCAGCGCTGCGGCTCGCGTTCTGAAATCTCGATAAAGCCGGCGCGAAGTCGTTCGTGAAAGGCGAGGCCTTTGCTTTCAAAGCGTGCTGCCCCGCCCCTGGCCTCGGCCCGCTGCAATCCGGCTTGGGCCGGAAGGTCAAAAATGAGAGTGAGGTCGGGAAGTCTACCCCCCAGAACATGATTTTCCAGATCGGCAATCAGCCCGTCCGGGACTCCGCCTCCGGCCCCCTGATAGGCCCGGGTGGAGTCTGAGAATCGGTCACAAAGAACGACTGATCCTCGCTCCAGAGCCGGCCAGATCACGCGTTCAAGGTGGTCACGGCGTGCAGCATACATCAGCAGGGTTTCGGTCACTGATGACCAGCGATCGGCTGATCCGTTGACCAGCAGGTCTCGTATCGCTTCGCCCCCCTCGCTCCCTCCCGGCTCGCGGGTCAGCACCACGTCGAAGCCAGCAGCTTCAAGCCGTTGACCCAGAGCGCGGATCTGGGTGGATTTACCAGCCCCTTCACCGCCTTCGAAACTGATGAATATGCCCTTTTTCACAGGAGTGACTTCGACCGGTTTCCCGGACTTGTCCAGAGGGCAGAACGCCCTGCCTTAGGGGCGCAGGACCGTCGCGCCGGGAAACCCCAAGGCTACAATTTGCTCACGCAAGGTCCAGGCATCGCCTTCGTCCGGACCTGCGGGAACGATAACCCGGTAGAGAAGCCCGCCGGATCGTTCCAAGGGCTCGATGACGGCTACGGCTGTTGACTGCAGGGCCGCGGCTACGCGCACCGCATTGTCTCGATTGGCAAAGGCCCCGGCCTGAACTCTGAATTCGGCTCGGCTCACGGCGGGCGCAGCCTCCGGCAGAGGATCTACAGTCTTGTTTCCGGGGTCGACACCAGGGTCGGCTTCCAAAGCAGTAGGGTCCGCTGCGGAAGGCGTTTCGACCTGCGCGATCTGTCGTGGCTGAAACATCGCTCTTGATGCCGGACCAACATAGCGCACGCGCACACGGGCCACGCCCTGCCGACGATAGCCTAGTTCTTCAGCGGCGGCGCGAGACAAGTCGATGATCCGGTCATCGATGAACGGCCCGCGGTCATTGACCCTCACAATCATTTTGCGGCCGTTGTCGAGGTTGGTGACCTCAACCAGACTGGGCAGTGGCAGGGTCTTGTGCGCGGCCGTCGGCAGATCCATGTCGAAGAGCTCGCCATTGGCGGTTCGCCGGTTGTGAAACTGCTCTCCGTACCAGGAGCCTACGCCTTTGGCGTCGTAGTCGGGATCCTCCTTGGGATAGTACCAGACGCCTCTGATTTGATAGGGTTTTTCGGTCCCTCTTAATGGCTTTCCAGCGGGTGGAGCCGACTGCGAAGACGGCCGCCCAGCTTCTGATCCACCGATCGCGAAGCGCGGGTCTGGCGTCGCGCACGCCGTCACCAACAGTCCAGCCATGGCCAGGGCCGCAAAGATCCCGGAGTTGGTCTGGATAGATCGTTCGACGGTCATGCGACGTCTTTCCGACGAGAAAGCATCCTTAACGCCCTAGTTTATGACGGAAGTGTTTTGCACACTGGTTAAGGCGCAAAGGCGCTGATATAGGCCCCCGTCTGGACAGGTGGCCGAGTGGTTTAAGGCAGCGGTCTTGAAAACCGCCGTAGGTGAAAGTCTACCGTGGGTTCGAATCCCACCCTGTCCGCCACACCCAAAAGGCCGTGGCGACGTGCCCGAAGGCCCGGCGCTTCAGTTCAGACAGCACCGGGAATTGCATGCAGACGCCTCGCACCGCGCTCTACGGTCATGCCGATCATGATCTGGCCCCGGTGGCTTCAGACGCCCTTCAGCTTTCTCCCCTGATCCCCGGGGCGTCAGATGTCGCAGCCCTCGCAGACGGCTCAATTGACGCCATTGCAATTCGAGCGCCCGCGGGTGTCGTGGAACGCCGCTTTGTTCTAGCTCATGCGTTACGGGCGCTTGCCCCGGAAGGTCGCCTGACCGTTTTCGCGCCCAAGGACCGGGGTGGTCAGCGTCTCCGCAAGGAACTCGAGGCCTTTGGCTGTGTCGTCGGAGAAAGTTCCAAGCGACACAACCGGATCTGTGTGGCCCTTCGCCCTGATGCAGTGCGAGGTACGGCAGAGGCCATTGCGGCGGGGGCCCCGCAACAGGGGGGCAACGGCCTGTGGACGCAACCTGGTGTCTTTAGCTGGGACCGGCTTGATCCGGGCACGGCGCTGCTTCTGAAAACAATGCCGCCGCTTTCTGGCATGGTGGCGGATTTCGGCTGCGGTATCGGCTGGTTGAGCCGGGCCGTGCTGCAGTCGCCGACTGTGACAAAGCTGGCGCTGATCGATCTTGACCGTCGTGCGATCGATGCCGCCCGCCGGAACATCGAAGACTCGCGGGCCAGTTTCGTCTGGGATGACCTGAGAAAGGCTACCGACGACCTGGGCGTAGTGGACTTTGTTGTCACGAACCCGCCTTTTCATGAGACCGGTGGCGAAGATCGGTCCCTGGGGCAGGCTTTCATTCGTCTGGCGGCCACGTCCCTCAAGAAGGGCGGCCGCCTTTGGCTGGTCGCAAACCGCCACCTGCCCTACGAGGCGATCCTGGCCGAACATTTCGCCAGTGTTCGGCTGGCCGGCGAGACCAACGGTTACAAGGTTTTCGAGGCGCGCAAGTGACCAAGGCCTTGATGGCACGTCTGGACCGGCTCCTCGCCAATCTCGGCTACGGCAGTCGCAAAGACGTGCAGGCCATGATTGCGGGCGGGCGCGTCGTGCTGGATGGAGCCGTCCTCAAGGATATCGGCAGCAAGGTTGCTGTGACCTCCGATCTGCCGGCGCGAATGACGATCCGCGGTGTCGCTGTTGACCCGCCCGCCCCCTTGGTTCTTCTAATGCACAAGCCGCTGGGGGTGGTGTGCTCCCACAAGGAAGACGGCGATCGAATCTATGACCTGCTGCCACGGCGCTGGCGCATACGCGACCCGGCGATCTCGACCGTGGGACGCCTGGACAAGGACACTTCGGGACTGATCCTGCTGACCGATGACGGCGACTACCTGCACCGTGTCATCTCGCCCAAACGCCATGTTCCGAAGACGTACCTTGCAACCCTGGACCGGTCTTTGGAGGGGCACGAGGCGGATCGCTTTGCGTCCGGCGAACTCATGCTTGAGGGCGAGGAAAAGCCCCTGCTTCCGGCTGAGCTCAGCGTTCTGGACAGTCAAACGGCACGCCTGACGATCACCGAGGGGCGTTACCACCAGGTTCGGCGAATGTTTGCCGCAGTCGGCAATCACGTCCTCAGCCTGCACCGTGAGCGCATTGGCGGGATCGAGCTCCCGGACGACCTCTCACCCGGCCAGTACCGTATCCTGCCGGCCGCTGACGCAGAAGCCGTGTTCAATGGCAGCTGATCCCACATTGGTCGACGCCAGGGGGCACCGTTGCCCGGTACCGACCTTGCGCCTGCGTCGCGCGCTTGAAGCTGCGCCCCCCGGTGGCCGCGTACGCCTGATCGCGGACGACCCGCTTGCGCGGATTGATGTCCCGCATTTTGCCGCCAGCCTGCCCGCGAAACTGCTGGCCACGGTTGAAGAAGCCGATGGTTCCATCAGCTTTCTGGTGGAGAAGGCTCCTTAAGCGGGATGGCCCGCGGTCCCTCGACCAGGTCACGCGGCCTTTCATCGAGGGCGATTTCGACTTCCGTCGCGAGCGCACCGCCGAGAAAAATCGCGTTTACACTCCATGAGAGCCAGATCAGGAAGATGATCACGGCTGAGATGGACCCATAGGTCGCGCCGAGGCGCGCGACCTTCTCGACGTAAAACGCGCTGGCCGAAGACATAAACAGGCACAGGATCGCTGACGCGACCCCGCCGGCCATCGATGCCCGCCAGCCTACCGGCGCTCGTGACATGGCGTAGCGATAGATCAGGGTCATGCCAAAAACGAGGCCGATACTGGCCCAGGTCCACTCGCTCTGAATCCACGGGACGCCTTCCAGCGGCCTCAGATTCAGGGCGCTGCCGAGCAGTCGAAGCACCAGGAAGATACCGGACATCATGAAAAGCAGGCCGAATGCCGCGATCAGCACGACCAGAGCCATGAGGTTGAAGCCGACGAAGCCCCGTTGATCCTCCTCGTCGTGGATGAACGAGAGCCCAGCCAGTAGGGCCTTGAAACCCCGATGGGCCGCATAGGTACCGATAACCAGGATGATGGCACTCTGGGCAGAGACGGTCTGCTCTGGTGCATGGGCCAGACGGGTCAGTTCGCTCTGAAACAGACTGCGAGCACCGACCGGCATCAATCCCGCGAAGTTTTCGGCCTGGGCCGCGGCTTGCTCAGGTGTCAGCAGCAGGCTGTAGATCCCGATCAGGATCGCAAGGCCGGGAAAGACGGCCAGAAGCGCAAAGAACGAGACACCGCCGACATACAGCATGACGTCTCGCCCCCAGATCCTCGCGAGGGCCAGGCCGACGACACGAAGCACTTCCCTGGCCCAATGAATCGGATCGAGATCAAGGTCTCGCCAGCGAATGGGTTGAGGATCTTGCATCGGCGGGAACCTGCCCGCGCCGGCCAGCCGATGCAAGACATGCATTACAAGGCCCGCCTACAAAGCAACCATGGGCCATCGGACCTGTAGCCGGGAGCAAGGCGATAGCTTCAGCTCATCCACAAGCGAACGGGCTGAAGCATCTCTTTCAATCAGAGGGCGCCAGCCGACTTCAACTCGGCGACGGCTTCGGGCGTGAAGCCCCAATCGGCCAATGCCCTATCGTTGTCGCCTCCGATCTTCGGTGGCGGTCCCTGGATCTCTCCCGGGGTTGCCGAGAAGCGAGGTGCCGGTGCCGGCTGAACGACCCCATTGATCTCGACAAAGGTCTCCCGCGCCGCGTTGTGCGGGTGATTGGGAGCCTCATCCATCGTCAGGACCGGCGCGAAGCAAACATCGGTGCCGTCCATCAGTTCACACCATTCATTCCGGGTCTTGGTCCGGATCACGGCAGCCAGCTTTTCCCGCAGCTCAGGCCACTCTTCGCGGCTCATCTGATGCTGGAACTGAGGGTCCGTTATGCCTGTTTTTTCAAGGAGAAGCAGGTAGAACTGGGGTTCGATTGATCCAATTGAAATCCAGCCGCCGTCGGAACACTGGTAGGTGTCATAAAAGTGGGCCCCGCCGTCCAGTAGATTGGCCCGGCGCCCCTCCGTCCACATGCCGCCAGCCTTGAAGCCATAGAACATCGCCATCAGCGAGGCGGCTCCGTCGCTCATCGCACAGTCGATGACCTGACCGGTGCCGGTGGCTCTCGCGTGAAGGACACCCGCCAGAAGGCCAAAAGCCAGATAGAGCGCGCCCCCGCCGAAATCTCCGACGAGGTTCAGGGGCGGAACCGGCTTCTCCTCCGTGCCGATCGCAGCCAGGGCCCCCGTAATGGCGATATAGTTCATGTCGTGGCCGGCCGCCTTGGCATACGGGCCAAACTGGCCCCAGCCGGTCATGCGTCCGAACACCAGGCGGGGATTTCGCGCCAGTGCCACATCGGGACCAAGGCCAAGCCGCTCCATCACACCAGGACGAAACCCTTCGATGAGACCATCGGCCGCCTCGATCAGCTTCAGGCAGGCCTCAATGGACTCAGGCTTTTTCAGGTCCAGGGCCACGGAGCGGCGCCCTCGCGCCGTAATGTCGGCCGGTGATCCCCTTCCCTGCCCCTTTCGGTCAATGCGAACGACGTCCGCGCCTAGGTCTGAGAGCAGCATCCCGCAAAAAGGCCCCGGACCAATGCCCGCAAACTCGACGATCTTTAGTCCTGACAGCGGTCCCTGGCCCACGGCGTCCTCCCAAGTGACTCTTCGGTACGAAGTTGAGCAGAACTAGAGCGGCCCTGACGTTCGGTCATGCAAGCCCGGGTTTGTTGCCAAAATGTCGGGCCGTTCAGTCGCAGGCTTTCGCGCTCCTGCGGCGTTGCATCCCTATGCCGCCTGCAACCCTCTGCTATGTTGCTGCGTCGAATCTCCAGGGGCCATCATGGCCTGAGTTCGGTGGGTTTCGGGCGGAGGTAGAGTGTGGCGGTAGACGCCCGGATCCTGATCGTAGCGCGAGATGACCTGCGAGCAGGTCCCCTGTCCGAAGGACTTGATCGCCTCGGCTGGCGCACCGTCACGGCAAGGGGGCCTTACGCCGCTCTGGCTGCCCTCGGCGATTTGCCTATTGAGGCAGTAATCGTGGACCTCGCGAGTGCCGGGCCTGATACGCAGTCGCTGGCGCGACGACTCAAGGCCGCTGTGGCACCCCGTCGTCTGCCCGTGATCGCAATCGGCGAGCCGGATGACATTCAGCCTGGTCAAGCTTTTGACCTGACCCTGTCTCCCCCGCTTCACCCATCGCAAGCGGCCTTGAGGCTGGAGTCCCTTGTTCGCACGGCGATTGCTGAGGAAGAGTACGAACTCAGACTGCAGACCTTTAGTGAACGAGGCCGGCGGATGGATCTGCCGGAGCCGCAGGTCTCGCCGTTCAGGATCCTAGCCGTCGGTGAACCCGCGCCCCAGTTTCTGGCGCTGTCCAACGCCCTCAAGCGCAGCGGCGCGGAGGTGGTCGGAGCCTTTACGGCCTACACAGCGTTTGACTACCTGCATGAGAGAGCGTTCGACTCGGTCGTGCTGTGGGCTGGAGACAATCAGCAGGAAGCCCTGTCGATTGCGGCCGGGATGCGCCGGAATACGCGCCTCTTCCACATCCCGGCCATGCTTTACCTCAAGGCGGAAAGCTATGTGACGATGTCGGAGGCCTTTCACCGGGGCGTCTCCGATGTGGCTTCACCGGAAACGCCAGAGGTGGAAACAGCGCGTCGGGTCATGGAACTTGCCCGGAGCTATCGGCGTGGAGAATCGATCCGGGGTGCGCTCGAGAAGGCCCGGAGCTCCGGCCTGATGGATGCGGCAACCGGACTCTTCACCCGCGATCTTTTCGCCGCTCACCTGGCCAAGCTGACAACGGCGGCGAAAGAACGCTCCCGGCCTCTCTCAATCTGTGTCCTGCGGGTGGCTGACAAGCCTGAGACACTCTGGGCCCGCCAGAACGGCTGGTTGGACCGCGCAATTCCGCAGATCGGATCGATGGTCGGGCGACTGGTGCGGGTCGAGGATACCGCAGCCCGCCTTGCCCCTGAGGTTTTTGCTCTGGCGCTTCCGGCAACGAACCAGGCAGCTGCCCGTGCCGCAGCTGAGCGGATTGCAGCGGTCATCGGTTGTACCGCTTTTGATGCCGGTGAAGATCGTCCGCCCTTTGTCTGCGAGTTCGACATCGGCGTAGCCCAGATGGAAAACAACGAGGGTGCCGTGAAGGCGCTCGAGCGGGCTGCGGCCCGTGCGCTGCAAAGAGAAGCCGGCTGACGGGAGCCCAAATGGCATCGCCAATGATCGTGGACGTCGTCGCCGACGTCGTGTGTCCGTGGTGCTATCTCGGCTGGCGACGGGTCAAGGCTGCGGTTGCTCTACGGCCCGACTATCGCGCGCAGATTGTCTGGCGACCCTACCAGCTTGATCCGTCGATCCCGGAATCCGGAGCCGACCGGCGCGCCTATCTGGCCGCGAAGTTCAAGGATCCTGCGCGCCTGATGCAGGTCCATGAAGCGCTTGTCAGCGGAGGAGCCGAGGACGGGATCACCTTTCGCTTCGAGATCATCGAAAAGGCGCCCAACACCAATGCCGCCCATCGACTGATCCGGTGGGCTCACGGTGCCGGGGTGCAGGACATGGTCGTGGAAGGCCTGTTTGCCGCCTACTTCACGGAGGGGCGCGATATCGGCGATCCCATGGTGCTTGCGGACATCGCCGCAGTTGCGGGTATGGAGCGCCTGACCGTGCTTCAGTTGCTGTCAGAAGAGGCAGATAAGGACGCCGTCACACGGGAACACGCCATGGCGGTCCAGGGCGGCGTCACCGGCGTGCCGTTTGCGATTTTCGGCGGCAAGGTCGCGGTCGTTGGCGCTGAAGCGCCCGAGCAAATCCTGAAGGCGATGGATCAGGCCGCAAAATCGCCAGCCTGATCCCAAACCCGGGCCGGTACGAGATGGGCAAGCGGCGTTGCCATGTGCTGACAACGCCCCAGGCCTGTTCTGGATTTAGCGTTTGATCTGGCCCGCGAGGTACTTGCGGATCCCCGCGCCATAGGGCGGTCGCAGGCCGAGCATGGGCGCGATGTCCTTCTTCAGTTGCTGGAAAACAGCCTTCCGGTGACTGAACTCGAGGAAACCATCGTGCCCGTGATAGGCCCCCATTCCTGCCGGGCCGACACCGCCAAAGGGAAGTTCCTCCTGCGCGACGTGGAAAATCACGTCATTGACCGTGACCCCGCCGCTCGTTGTATTGGCGAGCACGCGGTCGCGTTCGGCCTCATCCGTTCCGAACCAGTAGAGCGCCAGCGGCCGGTCGTTGGCATTGACGTAGTCAATGGCCTCATCGACCGTCTTGTAGGTTTTCACCGGCAGAACCGGTCCGAAGATTTCCTCACGCATGACCGCCATATCGTCCGTAGGATTCAGGATCAGGGTCGGCGCGATCTTGCGATGCGGCTGCTGCGACAGGTCTTCGCTGGCGGGGTTGATCTCAACGATCGTGGCCCCCTTCTCACGCGCGTCATCGATATAGCCGCGGATACGGTCGAAGTGCCTTTGAGCTACGACCGCCGTGTAGTCAGGGTTGTCCTTGATGGTCGGGAAGTAGCGACCGACCGAAGCCTTGGCCTCAGCCACAAAGCTTTCGAGGTCCTCGGCGGGCGTAAAGACATAGTCCGGCGCGAGGCAGATCTGTCCGGCGTTGAGGGTTTTACCGTTCATGATCCGGGCGGCCGCCGTAGCCATGTCCGCGCCACGGGACAGGATCACGGGGCTCTTGCCACCCAGTTCCAGTGTCACGGGAACGAGGTTGTCGGCAGCGGCTCGCATGACGTGCCGCGCCACAGAGGTCGCCCCCGTGAAGACCAGGTGGTCGAACGCCAATCCTGAGAAGGCCTGCCCCGCTTCCGGTCCACCCGTGAAAACCGCAATCTCCTCCTCAGAGAAGCCCTTGGCAAACATCACCTTCATGAGTTCGGAAGTCGCCGGGGTGAATTCCGAAGGCTTGATCATTGCACGGTTACCGGCGGCCAGAATTCCGGCGAGCGGTGCAAAGGTCAGATTCACCGGAAAGTTCCAGGGACTGATGACGCCTACCACTCCCTTGGGCTGATATTGGACCTCGGCTTTTGCACCGAAGAGCCCGAGGATCGCCGGCGTCGTCTTGCGCTTCTGAGGCCGCATCCAGCGCGAGAGGTTTTCGCGCGCGAACTTCAGGGGGCCAATTGAACCCGCGACGTCGGTCAGGGCCGTCGCATCCGGTGACCGGGATCCAAAATCCTCGTTCACGGCCTTGGCGATCTCGGCCTGGTGCCCAACAAGCAGATCAATGCAACGATTGATCCATTCTGTCCGCTTTGCAGCACTGGGCGGGCCATCCCGGAGATGCGCAGCTTTCTGGCGATTCAGGACGGCATTCATCTCAGCCTTGTGCGCGTCGAGCGTCAGGTTCACAGGCGCATTCATAGTCACAATCCTCCCGGAGGCCATTGCTGGCTCATCTTATCGACGTTCACAATGGTCGGGCAAAACGCAGAACGCAAGAGAACGTCGTTCGCTCTTAACCGGTCGTTTGAACTCTTTCCGCTAAGGTCCGTCCCCAAGCGATCGGTGCAATCACTGTTGAGCGCAACGATCTGGGGATGAAATCATGGCTGACGTTGAAACCACCCTCCGCGGCCCCGACGCCTACAAGATTGCGCGTCGCGCCGTTGACCTGATGGAACGCCATCAGGTGTGGCCAACAGCGTTGAATTTTGAACTCTGGACGCACTATGTCGCAGACCCCGAAGGGGCGCTGGCGCGTGAATTGACCAGGCTCATTGCCATGGGCGAGCCGATGACCGAGCTCGTCTGCGAAGAACTGGCCGCGACCTATTTGCCGAAAGCACGCCTGAACGAACAGATCCGGGATGCCGGTGACCTGCTGTCCAAGGAACTGGAATCCGTCTCGAAGGCGATCCAGAACGCCCAGAAATCGAATACCGCCTTCGGCAAGCATCTGGCCGGGGTTTCCAAGGAACTCAGCACGCCAGGCGACGTCGATGCCATCAAGGCCGTCGTCAGCAACCTCGCCGATGCGACCCGCCGCGTTCACAAGGAAAACCAGTCGCTCGAAAAGCGCCTCGCTGACTCGACGGCTGAAGTGGATCGGCTCCGCGAGCACCTCGAGCAGGTTCGCCGCGACGCTACGACGGACGGCCTGACCAATCTTGCCAATCGCAAGGCGTTCGATGAAGAACTCGACCGTGCGTGTGCAGAAGCTGACGAAGCCGGCTCGTCCATCTGTCTGGCCGTGCTCGATATCGACCACTTCAAGGGCTTCAATGACACCTGGGGCCATCAGACAGGCGATCAGGTTATCCGGTATGTCGCATCGGTGATCGGCCGGGTCGCAGCCATGCCCCGCTTCGCGGCGCGCTACGGCGGCGAGGAGTTCGCGATGATCTTCCCGCGTGAGAGCTCGGCCATCGTCGCCGCCACGCTTGAGGAAATTCGCGTTGAAGTCTCGTCGCGCATGCTCAAGCGCCGATCCACAAACGAGGACCTCGGCACCATCACCATCTCGTCGGGCTTTGCTGAACGGCGCCCGAAAGAGAGCGGACATTCGGTCATGGAACGCGCCGATACTGCTCTCTATGCCTCGAAGCGCAGCGGCCGCAACAAGGTCAGCTGCGCAGACGGCAAGCCTGAGTCGGCCAACGCAGCCTGACTTCAGACCCCAACTCCGATCCAATTGCGCCGCCGTTTTTCAAACGGCGGCGCTTTCGTATGAAAATCTGCTGGTCTTCCGCAAGGTGAGGGGCGCCTTGCTGTTCCCAAGAGCGTGAACAATTCGGGAGGACGCCATGGACTACCACAAGATCCGCCTTTCAGCCGAAAACGGCGTGGCGACGATCACTCTCAACGACCCCACAACCCTGAATGCCGCGAGCCTGGATCTCGCGCGGGAAATCACCCATGCCCTCGCGTCGATCGCCGCAGGCAAGGTTATGGCCAGAGCCCTTATCATCACCGGTGAGGGGCGCGGTTTCTGCTCGGGCGCCAACCTGTCCGGTGGCGGTGCGGCCGGGCGCGAACTGGACGTCGATGGCAAGCCGGATGCGGGTTCCGCCCTGGAGACCGTCTACAACCCCATGATGACGGCCCTGCGTGACTTCCCCTTCCCCATCGTGACGGCTGTCAATGGTGCCGCTGCCGGTGTCGGCTGTTCACTGGCCCTGATGGGCGACATGATCATTGCCGGCGAGAGCGGCTATTTCCTGCAGGCGTTCCGCCGTATCGGCCTCGTTCCGGATGGTGGCTCCACCTATCTCCTGCCCCGCATGGTGGGGAAGGCCCGGGCGATGGAAATGATGCTCCTGGGAGACAAGATTCCGGCGGCCAGAGCCCTGGACTGGGGCCTTGTCAACCGGTGCGTCCCGGACGCGGAGCTGATGGCGACAGCGACATCAATCGCTCTTGAGCTCGCCAATGGACCAATCGCCCTGGGTTCGATCCGCAAACTCGTCTGGGACAGCCTGGACGCTGACTGGAACGGTCAGCTCCACGCGGAACGCAAAGCCCAGAAGTTTGCCGGCAAAACTGAGGACTTCATCGAAGGCGTCAGCGCTTTTCTCCAGAAGCGCGTGGCGGCGTTCAAGGGACGCTAGCCTGCAACTTCCGCAGGATAGCGAGCGCCTCTTCCGTCCGCTCATAGGGCACAAAGACATGGTCGTGGCTCAAGGCTGCGACCATGTTGCAGGCAATTCCCGCTGCGGCGAGCGCTGACGAAACAGAGGCCGTCAAACCCACTCCCGTCAGGGCGGAATAGACGTTCAGAGTGATCAGTCCCATGACGTCATGGCTAGCGATGCCCGCAGCGCAAGCCCGTCCCTCCTCCAGGATGAGGCTGACGCCCTCGGATTCCTGAAACATGGCGATGGGTTTCAGGTCCCACCATGTCTCATGTGGGCTCTGACAAAAAACGAACCGGCCAGGGCGCAGCTCCGGTTCCAGTCCGGCGACCATGTCTCGCGTGCCTTGTATGACCTCGATCATGAACCCGGCGCTGCCAGATAGGGCTTGTAGCTCTTTTCCTCAATGATTTCCGAACCTGACAGGTCATTGATCGCGCGCTTGATCGCGGCCCGCTGGTCATTCTCGATATAGACCCGGCGAGCCAGCGCCACGAAGGCAGGTCCGAAATCCTGACGGCGCTCGCAATCGCGTTTTCCATCCTCAACATCCCAGAGCGCAGCATTCACGGCGGTGAGCTCAGCCGTCAGACGCTCCATCGGCTCTCCTGCCGGAAGGTGTTCCAGGGCGATGGCTTCCAGCAGCAGGAGTTCCTTGCTTACATTGGCAATCTTGACGGGGTCACCGATGCGCTCGGCCTTCACCCGCAGGATCGTGATCTTGTCGACAAGTTCGCCGGCCGAGATGGGCGCGAGAAGGGGCATTCAGGACACTCCGGGATCAGCCCCCCGCCAGAAGTCGCGAGAGCGCAGTCTCAACCGCTTCGAGAGGGAGAGCGGCCATGTTGTCTCCGTAATCCCCAGCGACCAGCATCTCAAGGCGTTGGGCGGCCGGGCGGAACTTAACCGCCTTGCGACGATCCTTTTGCAGCGAGAGCAATGGCGCGCCTCCTGCCGCCAGCATGTGGCCCGGCCCGGCATCATTTGCCACAGCAGCACTCAGGCGGCCAGCCAGGGCAATGACCAGTAGTGGACCCTTGACCTTGTCGAAGGGATCCTTGCGGTTCCGCTCTGGAAAGAGCGCTCGCGGGACAGAGGCCATAGCCTTTTCGGCATCTTCAGCCTCGTCCGGTCCAAAGAAGAATACGGGCGTGGCACCGCCTGCTTCGATTGCTCCTGCAAGGGCAATGAACCGGTCCAGCGGCCAGCGCTTGTCCTGCCCTCCGGCACCAGGTGCGAGGCCGACATAGCGTCGTCCCTCTGGCAGGAGCAGTTCAGCGGCTTGCAGGGCATCGGCGCGCGCCAGCTCGAGGGCACGCGGTGCGCCCTTCCCCGCAGTAGCCAGGTCAAGCAGTCGCGCAAGCCGATCCACGAGTGCTGGCGGCCAGCCTGGTACCCTCGCAAGCTTGGCTGCTGAAATGAAGCTGTAGCTCGCGGCGCGCTGGATAACCCAGCTCCGCCGGATGTTTTCCTGGGTATCGATGACCAGATCAAAGCGCCGGCCGGCAAACGGTTTTCGCCAGGGCAACAGCTCGGCGGCTTCCGTCCCCATCGCTCCGTCGACAATGAGTTCGTCAAGATAGCCTTCGACAACACCCTTCAAAGGCCCGGCATAGACCGTATCGCCTTTTGCGGCACACCAGCTGATACGGGCTTCAGGAAACGCTGCGCGCAGCCCTGCGATGAAGGGAAGCTTGATGAGGCCATCGCCGATGACCTCTCCCATCGAATAGACCAGAATTGAGCTTATCATCGCGCGATTAAGCGTCACGCGCCGCGCCGGTCAACTGCACCATCAATGTAAGTGAGTGCTCACTTGCAATCCGCAGCAAGTCCTGTCATCTTCGCTGCATGAGCGCCAAGCCTCGCATTGAACGTGCCGCCCTCGAGGTCTTCGTGACCGAGGGGGTCAACGCATCGACCACCAAGGCCATTGCAGCCCGCGCCGGTGTCTCGGAAGGCGCGATCTACCGTCACTGGAAGAGCAAGGACGAACTCGCAGTCGGGCTCTTCATGGAGACCCATCGTCGCCTCTCGGACCTGATCACCGTCAATGCCGATATGTCGCTGGGGATTCAGGCCAAGGCGGCAGCGATCGTTCAGGCCTATTGCACCGTCGCAGATGAAGACTGGCTGCTGTTTTCGTTCCACCTTCTGCATTTGCATCACTTTCTTCCCTACTATCAGGAAGACGGCCATGACCCTGTCAGCATGGTCGAAGCGACCATCAAGCAGGCCATGATGGGCCTCGAACTCCCACCGGGCGATCCGCGCGTGCTCGCCGCCATGGCGATCGGCGTGATCACCCAGACCGCCCAGAACAAGGCCTACGGTCGACTGGGCGATGACGCCCTCTCCATCCATGCTCCTCTCATGACGGCGGCTGTCCGGGCCGTTCTCGTCGCTCGCTAACCCTCACAGGATATCCGAACCATGCGCAGCGCGCTGTTCAACGCCTACTACTGGGTTCTTTCGATCTTCTACGGGCTGTCGGCCGCCCTCTCCGCCCTGCTCCCGGGGCGACGCCCCATCGCCTTCGCCTTGCGGCTCTATAGCCAGCGGATGCTGTGGGCGCTGCGCACGTTCGCCGGTGTGAAGATCGACCTGAAGGGCCAGGAACACCTGCCCAAAGGTGCCTTCATTATCGCCGCCAAGCACCACAGCTGGGGCGATGGCTTCGTGATGTTCGCCAATGTGGAGAACCTAAGCTTCGTTACGGGCGACCATCTGGAGAAATTCCCGCTGGTCGGCGCGATCCTGAAGAAATTCGGCGCCATCGTGGTCGACAGCTGCGGCGGTCCCGAAGCGCGTGCCGCGCTCTCAAAAAGCGCCGCCCAGGTCGCTGCAGAAGGCCGCCGCATCTTGATCTATCCGGAGGGCCATCTGGCCGCCCCCGGCGAGCGGTTCCGCTATCGCACGGGCGTCTACTATATGAGCCAGGACTTCGACCTCCCGGTCGTGCCGGTAGCGACCAATCTGGGCTGCTTCTGGAAGCAGACCGACAAGCAGAAGACCGCCGGTCAGGCGACGATTGAGTTCCTGCCGCCGATCCTGCCGGGCTTGTCGAAGGACGCGTTCATGGAACGGCTGGAGACCGTGATCGAGACCCGGACCAACGAACTGATCGCCCAGGCGACGGGGCAGCCGGTGAGGCCGTCGGTGTTGGTGGAATGGAACGGGCGGAAGAACGTGGCCGCGACCGCGTGAGGCTTCGAGCTCTCCCCTGGCGCGCCATAGCCCTTCAGGCCATGCCCTATGCCGCAGCGACGGCGCTCGTCGTCGCGACTTGGCTAGCCGGAGGCATTTTTGGCGCGCAGAGCAGCCTTCCACCTTCAGCATGGATCATGTTTGCAGGCGCCTTGATAATCTCCGCCGGCTGGGTCATGGCGCTCATTCTCGTCTTCCGACACCTGGGCCTCTGGGGCTGGATCGCGATCCCGAGCGCCCTGCTTGTCGCACTTGCGGCGACGGGAATTCCATTGATGGCCGGAGCCTGCATGCTGGCGAAGGCCTGCATCTGACGCCTAGACCTCGACCTGGCAATGCAGCGGAACAGCGACGAAAAGGGCGGGCGGCCTTGCGCTTGCTGATAACCTGGGACCCACAAGGGGCCGAGCACAGAAGGCCAGTATCGGAAGAGTAGAACGGGCGGTCATCCGCGCGACGGAAGCCTGGCGCGCCCTACAGGCGGCAGCACTTTAGACAAGAAGGCGTCCGCGCCAACATCAGGGCTCGGTGTCAATCGCCGGCTGGATCGTCACGCTCTCGCCGCAGCCGCAGGCGTCGGTTTCGTTGGGATTGTGGAACACAAACTTCGACGACAGCTTGGTGATCTCGTAGTCGATCTCGGTGCCGATCAGGAACAGC